>JBATGO010000140.1:0-27005 GCA_049665845.1 Pseudomonadales bacterium
GCCCTTGATTGCGCCGCCAAGATCAGACCCGATATTTTTCAATCGCTTGGTGCCGAAGATCATCACCACGATGAGAAGTATGATCAGTAGTTGCCAGATGCTGATGCCGCCAAGGCCCATAATATGCTCCTGCTGCGTTAGAATTTGCAGCGGTGGGGTAGTTTATTCACGGTGCGTGCGTGATGCTTTTTCGTCGAGTCCGGATACACCAAAGCGTTTTTCAAGCTCGTCGAATACGGTTTCATAATTGAGATCCAGTTTGCTCACCATCACCATAAGGTGGAAGACAAGATCAGCCAATTCGCCAACCAGCGCGTCGCGCTGCTCATCGCCATCCTGGTCCTGGTAGTCGCGTGCAGCCAGGATGGTTTCAGTGCATTCTTCACCAACCTTCTGCAGGATTTTATTCAGGCCGCCAGCATACAGTTTCGCGGTATAGGAACTGTCCGGGTCGGCCGCCTTGCGCGCTTCCAGTGTGTTCGCAAGATTGTCCAGAATGTCTGACATGGTTAACCTTCGCTTTTGATTTGATACAGAAACAAACGCAACCCCCAATCAGCTTTTGTAGATTTCAGCGGGGTCGCGCAGCACTGGATCAACCGCTACCCAGCCGTCTTGTTCATCATAGCGCCGAAACAGGCAGCTGGCACGGCCTGTGTGGCAGGCGATGCCGCCAACTTGCTCGATTTTTAGCAAAAGCGTGTCCGCATCACAATCGAGCCTGATTTCACGCACTTTTTGAATATGGCCGGATTGCTCACCCTTGTGCCAGAGTTGCTGGCGCGAGCGCGACCAGTACACGGCTTCGCCTCTATCCAGCGTTTGCTGCAATGCTGTTTCGTTCATCCACGCCATCATCAGGACTTCGCCGCTGCCAAAGTCCTGTGCGATAACCGCTACCAGTCCCTGTTCGTTCCAGCGAATCGCATCGGTGAGTTGATTGTGATTTGGCATGGTATGCACTTCAGGTGAGAACAGCCTTTAGGCTGTAAAAGCCCTTAGCCCAAAAAAAGCCCTTAGCCGGAAAAAAAAGTCGTGAGCAGTATTGCTGCAAAGACAAGCAAAACCGCATTGTAGCGTCTCTGGCGTTGCAGAGCGCTTTCCAGCTTTGTTACGCGCGCCTGCAACTGTTTGCCTGACGGATTGCCCTGCACAAATTGCTGCAGCTTGCGCATCAGGCTGTCCTGTACGCCGGGCAGCGTCTCGAGCAATGAAGGCAGGCGTCTTTCTATTCCTTCTACGACCCGCAGCGGAGAATATCGTTCACGCGTCCAGCGATCCAGGAATGGCTTGGCGGTTTGCCAGAGGTCGAGTTCCGGATAAAGCTGCTGGCCCAGGCCTTCGATATTAACCAGCGTTTTTTGCAATAAAACCTGCGCCGGCTGCACTTCCATACCAAAGCGGCGCGCAGCCTGGAACAGGTAGATCAGCAGGGTACCGAAAGATAATTCGGAAAGGGGCTTGGCAAAAATCGGTTCGCAGACGCTGCGTATCAGGCTCTCGAATGCCGCCGGCTGCACATCGGCGCTGAGCCAGCCGGATTCCTGGTAGAGCTGCGTCACCAGCTGGTAGTCACGGTCGAGCGCGCCGAGCAGAATTCTCGCCACGTAATAGCGATCAATTTCGGGCAGCGAGCCCATGATCGCGCAGTCGAGTGCAATATAGCGCGGGTATTCCGGGTCTTTGGTTTCGACAAAGATATTACCGGGATGCATATCGGCATGAAAAAAATTGTGCTCGAAAACCTGGGTGAAAAAAATTTCTACGCCGCGTTCGGCCAGGCGCTGCAGGTTGGTACCTTCACTGCGCAGTTGCTCGACGTTTGAAACCGGTACACCGTAAACGCGCTCCATCACCAGCACCTGCTCACTGGTGTAATCCCAGTACACCGCCGGCACATGTAACAGCGCGCGCAGCTCATCACTGGCTTCGAAATTGTGTTTAAGTTGCGAGGTATTCGCGGCTTCCTGTTTAAGGTCGAGCTCGCCGTAGATAACGTTACGGTAATCGCTAACGATATCGACCAGGTGCAGCCGCCGCGCTTCGCTACTGTGCCGCTCCATTAATCGCGCCAGAAAATACAGCAGGCGAACATCGCGATCAATTTGAACGCGAATGCCGGGGCGAATAATCTTTACTACAACGTCGGCGTTTTCCCGCGCCAGCATCGCAGCGTGAACCTGTGCAACCGATGCAGACGCCAGCGGCGCTACGTCGAAGCTGGCAAAAACCGCATCGAAACTGCCGTTCAGTTTGCGCTCGACAATCTGTTTTGCCTCGGCGCCATCAAAGGGTTCGACCTGGTCCTGCAAAAGTGCAAGCTGGTCGGCGATTTCCCGCGGCAACATATCACGCCGTGTCGATAGCAGCTGGCCGAACTTGATATAGATCGGGCCGAGCTCCTGCAGAGCCAGCCGTAAACGTTCGCCATCGCTTTGCAGTTCGGCGTTGGCTTTCTGCGCACCAAGCCCGCACAACCAGAGCGTGATCCTGATCGGGCGGCCAAGCCACTGCGGCGGCAGCAAGCTTGCTAGCTGATAGCGCGAGACTGTGCGCAGTATGGTAACGATGTGCAGCAGTAATTTCATTTTTTCACCGCATCGCCGGAGGCCGCGCTTTTACCAGTTCGCGCGTTTTTTTGCTTGCCCTGCGCAGTGCTTTCACCCCGTTGCGCGGCGATTTTCCCAAGCCCGGCACTGAGTGTGCGCAAGCCATCGCCGAGCGGGTCGGTTTGCATATTGGCAGGCTGCGCTGCGCTGTGATGTGCGGCCAGCCTGTCGACCAGCTGCTGCGCGACACTTGCGGCCTGGGTGCCAATTTCAGCGGCGCTTCGCATCGCACGGCCGGTGAGATGCGCCGGCACATCGCCAATAATTTCCGCGAGCTGCGCTTCCCAGTCAATATCAAGGGTGGCGGCCGCCTCTGCGAGCGCGAGCAAAATCTTGCTGTTGCCCTGAATCGCCAGGCCGCCATTGATCAGCGTTGCTGCTTTGTCGTTGCTGCGCGCCAGTTCGAACCAGTCGGCCAATGCGCCGCCCAGTGCAACGTCGGGCTTGCTTGCGCAGTGGTAGAGCACCCGGCAGCGCTCACCGAGTTCGATGTAAATCGCCAGCTGTGGGTCGTCAGCATGGAGCTTGACGATGCGCCCGGAATAAGCGGCAAATTTTTGCGCGACAGCGTAGTCGAGTCCGAGCGTGAAATTAATCGCGCGCTCGAGCCCTGCGCAGGCCGCTATGGACAGGGTGGGATCGGGCATCGTTGTTCGTTATCGTTACGCATCGCTGCTGAACTTTTGTTTAGGTGGCGGGGCATCGCTGCAAGCCAGCCGGGTTATTGCGGGTCTGCGTGCTGGTCTGCGTGCGTGCCTGTGTGCTTCGATGCGCAGTGTAGCGCAACAATGCCGCCGGTAATATTGTGGTACTCGCAATCGGCAAACCCGGCATCTTCGATCATTTTTTGCAGGGTTTGCTGGTCGGGATGCATGCGAATCGATTCCGCCAGGTACTGGTAGCTCTCGGCATCGTTGGCAATGAGTTTGCCCAGCAAGGGCAGTAACTGGAACGAGTAGAGATCGTAGGCGCGCTCCAGCAGCGGGCTCTGCGGTTTGGAAAATTCAAGCACCAGCAATTTACCACCAGGCTTCAGTGCACGTGCCATCGCGCGCAAGGCGTTGTCCTTGTTGGTTACATTGCGCAGGCCAAAGCCGATGCTGATGATATCGAAGCTGTTGTCGGGGAAGGGCAGTAGTTCTGCGTCGGCCTGCACGTACGTGCTGTTGCCTGCGCAGCCTGCATCGACCATGCGGTCGCGACCTATAACAAGCATCGACGGGTTGATATCCGACAATATCACTTCGCCCTGTTCGCCGACCAGTTCGCTGAACTTAATCGCAAGGTCACCGGTGCCACCGGCCAGGTCAAGCACACGATAGCCGGGCCGCACTTCTGCCAACTCTACCGTCAGCCGTTTCCAAAGGCGGTGGATGCCCAGCGACATCAGGTCGTTCATCAGGTCGTATTTACCGGCGACCGAGTGGAACACCCCGGCGACACGACCTGCCTTTTCGCCGCGCGGCACTTCGCGATAGCCAAAATGTGTACGCGCATCGTCGGCTGCAGGCGCGCTGTCTTCTGTCTCGGCGGTGGGCTGGTTTGTCATGGTATTCGTGTTCCGATTACGGGTGCGGATGCAAAGCGCAGCTGCCGCAGCGTCATGCCGGTTTTCGCGGGTCAAAAATGGCAACTGCCTGCACGTCGGGGTCGCGCAATTTGCCGGCCTGGTGCAATTTATCGAGGTAGCTTTGCCAGTAAGTGTCGCGGTTGTCGGCCAGTTCGCGCAGGTAATCCCAGCTATAAATGCCCGAGTTGTGCCCGTCGTCGAAATGCAACTGGATCGCGTAATTACCGACCGCGGTCACGTTATTAATGCCGACCTGCTGCTTGCCGTGCTGCAATACCGCCTGCGAGGGATGGTGTCCGCGCACCTCCGCTGATGGCGAGTATACGCGCAGGTATTCGGCTTCGAGCTGCAGGCATTCACCATTCGCATATTCCAGCTCAATAACACGGGATCTTTTGTGTAACTGGATGCGGGTCGGTGTCATAGGGCGTCGCGGTTTATCCGAGCCGGTATGACTCGCAAGCCCGCCTCCTGCTAAAGGATAAACCGGCTCAGGTCTTCATTGCCGGCCAGTTCGCCGAGCTGCTCTTCGACATAGTGGCCGTCAACCACCAGCGTTTCACCTTCGAGGTCAGAGGCCTTGAAGGAAGCTTGTTCAAGCAAGCGCTCCAGCAGGGTATGCAGGCGCCTGGCGCCAATATTTTCGGTACGCTCGTTTACCTGCCAGGCCAGTTCGGCGAGTTTTTTTATACCGTCGGCGGTGAATGACAGCTGCAGGCCTTCGGTGGCGAGCAGGGCCTGGTACTGCTCCGTGAGTGAGGCGCTGGGTTCGGTGAGAATGCGTTCAAAATCTTCGGGCGTCAGCGCTTTAAGTTCGACACGGATCGGCAGCCTGCCCTGCAGTTCGGGAATCAGGTCGGACGGTTTGGCGAGGTGAAAGGCACCTGAGGCAATAAAAAGAATATGGTCAGTCTTGACCATACCGTACTTGGTGCTCACTGTGCTCCCCTCGATCAGCGGCAGCAGATCACGCTGCACCCCTTCGCGCGATACGTCACCACCGGAAACTTCCTGGCGCCTGGCAACCTTGTCGATCTCGTCGATAAAGACAATACCGGTTTGTTCGACATCGCGCAGCGCGCGGGATTTTAGTTCTTCCTCGTTGATCAGTTTGCCGGCCTCTTCATCGGCGAGAATACGCATGGCGTCTTTAACCGACAGCTTTTTGCGTTTCTTTTTGGTGTTGGAAAACTGCGAAAACATACCCTGTAACTGATTGGTCATTTCTTCCATGCCCGGTGGAGCCATGATCTCGACACCAATCGGCTGCGCGCTCACCTCGATTTCTATTTCGCGTTCATCCAGCTCACCCTCGCGCAGTTTCTTGCGAAACACCTGGCGTGTCGAGGTTTGTTTCTCTTCGTCGTCTGCACCCCTGGCTGGTGGCAACAGCGCGTCCAGCACGCGTTCCTCGGCCGCTTCAAGCGCGCGAAACTCCACTTCCTGCATGGCGCGTTCGCGTGCGTTCTTGATTGCAATGTCGGCGAGGTCGCGCACAATGGATTCAACGTCGCGGCCGACGTAGCCGACCTCGGTAAACTTGGTCGCCTCGATTTTCAAAAACGGTGCATTGGCGAGTTTTGCCAGCCGCCTCGCGATTTCGGTTTTACCTACACCGGTGGGGCCAATCATCAGGATATTTTTCGGCGTAATTTCCGCGCGCAGTTCTTCGTCGAGTTGCATGCGACGCCAGCGATTGCGCAGCGCTATGGCTACCGCGCGCTTGGCGTCGGCCTGCCCGACGATATGCCTGTCGAGTTCGTGGACAATTTCCCTGGGAGTCATGGACATATTTTTTCGGTGCACAAGCCATTGTGCGGTTTGGGTTGGAAGGCCTGATCGAATACTGCAGACTGCGGCCAAGCGGGCATCAGGCCTCGCCGGTTTGCAGTACTTCGATGGTGTGGAACTGGTTTGTATATACGCAAATATCGCCAGCAATGGCCAGCCCTTTTTTGACAATGTCGCTGGCGCTGAGTGACGTGTTTTCCAGCAGTGCGCGGGCAGCGCTTTGCGCAAAAGGTCCACCCGAACCAATCGCAATCAGGTTATGTTCAGGTTCGATCACATCGCCATTGCCGGTAATTACCAGCGAATTTTCGCGGTCTGCTACGGCAAGCAGGGCTTCAAGGCGACGCAGTGCGCGGTCGGTGCGCCAGTCCTTGGCCAGTTCGACTGCGGCGCGGGTCAGGTTGCCCTGGTATTTGTCGAGCTGCGCTTCAAATCGCTCGAACAGCGCGAAAGCGTCGGCGGTGCCACCGGCAAATCCCGCCAGTACCTTGTTGTGGTACAGGCGCCGGACTTTACGCGCGTTACCCTTCATTACGGTATTGCCCATCGACACCTGGCCGTCGCCGCCGATCGCCACTTCGCCTTCGCGTCGTACCGACAATATTGTTGTTCCGCGATATTGTTGCATAAGTTTCTCTCGGCCCGGGCCTTTGCTTCAGGGTGCGCGACGCCGCATGACCATGGCATCAATATCATTGCTCAGCAATACATTGCGCACACCGGACATGCGACTGCGCGAATCGTAGGGCCCGAGCAAGACCCGCTGCCAGTGCGAGCCGTCACTGTTGGTGCGTTCTTCGACAACCGGATCGAGGCTGAGCAGCTTGAGCTCCACCAGCCTGCGCTCAGCCTGCGCGCGCGTCTTGAACGAGCCGGCCTGGATCAGGTAAACGTGTTTGCCGCTCTCACTGCGTGCTGTGTCGCCGCTATCGACCTCGATTTCGAAATCTTCCAGCCGCGAGTGGAAAGTGTACTCGGTATCCTTTTTCAGCGCAGCGTTGCGTGCAGATGTTTTCGCTGGCGAGTTGCCGGTATCGTCCGATGCGTCATTGGCGCCGCTACCGGGTACTTCGCTGCGTGCCAGCCAGTAGAGCGCGCCGACAAAAGCGAGCGCAACCAGCAAGGTAGCGATTATGCGCAGCCTTTTCGGCGGCGCAACGCCTGTGGACGATGCGCTGCGACGCAGGCTGGCACCGCCACGACCGCCTTTACGGCTACCATCATTGCCTGCTGCCGGTTTTTTGCCTTGTTTGCGTTGTGCCATCTTTAACGTCGTTTGGTCTTTGCGTAGTACCGAATTAGCGCAGTGCCGATTTCGATCAGTGCCGATTTCAAGCAGCGCCAACTTCGAGCCCTGCTATCAATACCAGGCCAGTAGCCGGACCGCGGATTACCTGTTTCACACCTTGCGCCTGCATCGCCTACATCGCCTGCGGCGCGCTGACGCCGAGCAGGCCCAGGCCGTTGGCAATCACCTGCCGGGTAGCGTCGGCAAGGCAAAGCCTGGCGTTGCGCAGTGCATCATTCTCGACCAGCCACTGCTGCTGGCGGTCCTGGTTGCCGCTGGCGTACCAGCTGTGCAGTGCGGCAGCCAGTTCGCGCAGGTAGGTGGCGATATTGTGCGGTGCCAGCTCGCGCGCGGCCGCAGCGACCTTTTCCGGGTACTGTGCGAGCAACCCGGCGAGTTCGAGCTCTTCGGCTGCACACAACAACGCGAGGTTATCGATACCCTGTTGCCGGTTCCAGGCACAGAATTTGTTTGCCGCATTGGCAATCGCACTGCACACCCGTGCGTGAGCGTACTGGACGTAGTAAACCGGGTTTTCGCTGGTTTTTTGCAGCGCCAGGTCGATATCGAAGTTGAGCTGCGATTCAGCGCGCCGCGCGACAAGAAAAAAACGCGTAGCATCCGCACCGGTCTGGTCGATCAGGTCGCGCAGCGTCACGTAGCTGCCAGCGCGTTTGGAAATTTTTACCTCTTCGCCGTTTTTCAGTACCGTGACCATCTGGTGCAGCACGTAATCGGGCCAGCCCTGCGGGATCCCCACCTGCAGCGCCTGCAAGCCTGCGCGTACACGGGTAATCGTGCTGTGGTGATCGGCGCCCTGTTCGTTCACGACCTTGCCAAAGCCGCGCCGCCATTTTTCCAGGTGGTAGGCGACGTCCGGCACGAAATAGGTATAGCCGCCGTCGGACTTGCGCATCACGCGGTCCTTGTCGTCGCCGAAGTCGGTGGTACGCAGCCACAACGCATTGTCTTTTTCGTAGGCGTGCCCGTTGTTGACCAGCGCCTCGACCACCGCGTCGACCTTGCCCTCCTTATACAGCGCAGATTCCAGCGAGAACACATCGAAATGCACGCCGAATGCCTTGAGGTCGCGATCCTGTTCTTCGCGCAGGTAGGCAACCGCGTAACGGCGGATCGCATCGATGTCTTCGACGTCGCCAGCGGCGTGTACTCCTCCGCGCTGCTCGCCGCGCAGGTAGCTGTCGGCCACTTCGACGATGTATTCGCCCTGGTAACTGTCGGCCGGCCAGTCCTGGTGTTCTGGCCCGATGCCCTTGCAGCGCAGCATTACCGAGCTTGCCAGGTTATCGATTTGCTGGCCCGCATCGTTGTAGTAAAACTCGCGCGTGACCTGCCAGCCCGAGGTTTCCAGCAAACGGCAGAGGCTGTCGCCTACGGCGGCGCCGCGACCGTGACCGACGTGCAGCGGCCCGGTGGGGTTGGCTGAAACAAATTCGACCTGCACGGGTATTGGGTTGCCTTTTGCATCTACGCCTTGCGCGTTGCGGCCGTACCTTTCGCCTGCTTCGAGCACCTCGACCACGCTTTGCAGCTGCGACGATTGTGAGAGAAAAAAGTTGATAAACCCGGGCCCGGCGATTTCGGCTTTATCGATAACGGCATTTGCAGGCAATGCAGCGATGAGCTGCGCAGCCAGATCGCGCGGTGGCAGGCCGGCTTTTTTTGCCAGCGCCAGCGCGATATTGCAGGCGTAATCGCCGTGCGACGGATCGCGACTGGCATCTATTTTCACTTCCTGGATTGCATCCGCTGAGATCGTGCCGTTGTTCACAAGTGTGGCGAGCGAAGCCTGCAGCAAGGATTGAATATCCTGTTTCATGGTCAGCGTTTACCGGGTTCAGTTACAGGTGTTGCGATGGGCAGCGGTTGCCGTGCCGGGCACAGGCCGGCGCCGGTCGCAGCGTATTTCAATGGCAGCGCGCGGCGCGAACGAAAATGATTTGCAAGACCGGCTGCGCAGCGAAACGGTCGCGCATTATCACCGCGGTGCGCAGGTGCTACAAGCGCGCGGGTGGGAAGTGCACTGGGCAGGCGGGACGCTCAGGCAGATTCCTGTGGGTCGACATCAATGCTCAGGCGCAAGTGGCCTGGTACATCCCCCGATTCAATACGGCTGCGCGCGGTATCGAGCAGTCGGTGCAGCGCGCCGCGCCGGCTGGCATGCAAAACCATTTGTGCGCGGTGCCGGCCTGCGCGCCTTTCCATTAGTGCCGAAGCGGGCTGGCCGCAGTGCACATTTCCGGCGTCTGGTGTAGCCAGCAGTTCGCGGCGTAATTGTTGTTGCAACTGGCGCAGGAAGTCGAGCGCAGCGCGCGGTTTGCGGCTATCTGCGCGCAGCAGCGCCATGTGCGAGAACGGTGGCAAGCCGCGCTCGCGGCGCTCGCTGAGCAATAACTCGCGCACCCCGAGGTAGCCGGCGTCGCGCCATTGCTGCAGCAGCGGATGATCGGGCAAGTGCGTCTGTATCAGCACCCGCCCGGCCTGTCCGGCCCGGCCAGCGCGGCCGGCAACCTGCTCAAGCAGCTGCAGGGTTTTCGTCGCAGCGCGAAAATCGGGGTTGTACAGTCCCTGGTCGGTATCCAGGATGACCACTGTGTCCAGTGCCTTGAAGTCGTGGCCCTTGGCGAGCATCTGCGTGCCCACCAGCAGCAGGCGTTCACCGCGGTTGATCAATTCGATATGGTCGCTAAGTGCCTGCTTGCCCCTGGTGGTGTCGCTGTCGATGCGCAGTACCGGGGTGCCGGGAAACAGTGCTTCGAGTGCGCCGCCAAGCCGCTCGGTACCCTCGCCCACCTGCAGCATCTGGCGCGACTGGCAGCGCGGACAGTGGCTGGGCAGCCGGCTGCGCCGGTCGCAGTGATGGCAGCGCAGTTCGCCTGCGCCGCGGTGCAGGGTCATTCTCGCGTCGCAGTCTTCGCAGTTGGCACTCCAGCCGCAGTCATGACAGAGTAACAGCGGCGCGAAGCCACGGCGGTTGATAAACACCATCGCCTGGCGATTTTTCGCCAGTGTCTCTGCCAGCGCGGCGATTGCGGTATCGCTCAGCCCTTCGTGCAGCGGTTGCCGGCGGATGTCGACGAATTCGATTTGGGGAGGGCTGGCCCCGGCCGCGCGCTCGGCGAGCAGCGCGTACGCATAGCGTCCGCTCTCGACATTGCGGATGCTTTCCAGCGAGGGGGTGGCGGAGCCGAGTACCGCGGTTACGCCAGGCGCCTGCGCCCGCATCACTGCAATATCTCGCGCGCTGTAATGCAGGCCATCCTGCTGTTTATAAGACTGGTCGTGTTCTTCATCGACAATCAGCAAGCCGAGCTTTGCGCAGCGAGTGAAAACCGCCGAGCGGGTACCGATGATGATGCCGACCTCGCCACGCGCCGCGGCAAGCCAGGCCGCGAGGCGCTCGCGATCGGTGAGACCGGAATGAAATACCGCGATGCTGCAGTCGAAGCGGGTTGCAAAGCGGGCGATGGTCTGTGGCGTCAGGCCAATCTCAGGGACCAGCACCAGCGTTTGCTCGCCGCGCGCCAGCGCCTGTTCGATTGCAGCGAGGTAGACCTCGGTTTTGCCGCTGCCGGTCACGCCCTCGAGTAACAGCACCGGGCAATCGCCAGGCAACGCGGCGATCTGCCGTACCGCGCCAGCTTGTTGTTTGTTCAGCGCGGGTGCCGTACCCAGGCGCTGACCCTGCATGACGCTGCTGCAATGCGCGGGCAGCGCATCGTGCAAACGCTGCTCTGCCAGGCCTTTTTTCTCCAGTTCCTGCGCCGCTTGCGGGCTCAAGCCCATCTCGCGCAGTGCCGCATCGCTGTATTGCAGCCCGGGGTGCGCGGCCAGAAACTGCAGCAGTGCCTGCTGTTTGGGCGCGCGGCGCAGGGCGTCGTCCGGTAGCCCCAGCCCGTGCGTGCTGACTTGCCAGCGGCGCTCCGCATAGGCGCGCGCCGGGCCGGCTTTGCGCAGCGCGTTAGGCAGCAGGCAAAAAAGCGCGGCTCCGCGCGGGTAGTGATAATAGGCGCCCAGCCAGCGGGCAAGTTCGAGTTCCGCAGTATCCAGTACCGGTGCATCATCGAGCGAGGCTGCGATGGGTTTCAGCTTGTGCAAAGGCACCTCGGTCTGGCTGTTGCAGCCGACCACCACGCCGACGACCTTGCGCGAGCCGAATGGCACCAGCACGCGCATGCCAGGTGAGTACGGCGTTACCGACCCGGTTGCAGCGGCGTCCGTGGCACCGGACTGTGTGGCCGGCAGGTAGTCGAAATACCGGTCCAGCGGCGCGTCGATAGCGACGCGGATAACAGTCGCGCGGGTGAGCTGGGCTGGCATATCGTCCTGTTTTGTCCTGGCTGCAAGCCTGCGTTGCGCTGGAGTTGCTGTGTGTGATGCCATTTTTGTCAGTTGTGGCGCAATTGTTGGCCGTGGCACCCGGGTTCATGCTTGCAGCGTGCAGCGGATCTGGTATGATCGCCGCCCTTTTTCGGGCAGCGCCCCCAGGGGTGGAACCGATTCGGAAGACTCAGCGCAGGTAAAGCGCGCGCAACGGCAAACGACGGCAATTCAGGCTCAGGTGCCGCCGCTTTTTTGCCAACACATGCACTGAGCCGAAATCCGCAAGACGGATGACGAAGCGCCAGGCAAACCAGAGTTTACACAGCAATAAAGCAAGCGGAAGCAGCATGAAAGCAGAAATTCACCCCAATTACGAGAATGTCACTGCGACCTGCAGTTGTGGCGCAACTTACCAGACCCGTTCAACGCTCTGCAAGGACATCCATCTTGATGTCTGTGCCCAGTGCCACCCGTTTTATACCGGTAAGCAGAAAGTGCTCGATAGTGGCGGGCGCGTGGATCGCTTCAACAAGCGCTTCGGCAATCGCTCGACCAAAAAATAATACACCGCCAGTCGACCGGATCCGCTCAGGGCTGATGAGCGGTTGCGCCCGCTGCAGCCGCCATTGCAAACGCACAGTTGGTGTTCGGGCAAGCATGGTCGCGCAAATATTGGCGAGCGCAGTTGTTGCGTGCCGCTTGACCCAGCGCGCATTAGGCCTGAAAAAATCGCATTGTAACAACGCGTCTAAAATAACTCTTCGTGCAGTTCCACCTGTGCATTCCCTTGTCGCAGGTCTTCCGCACCGCCCATTTCCGGCGCGTTCTCAGCGCGAAATTTTTCGAACAGCGTTTGCGTGGTGGCACCGTTGGGTGGCAGCCCGGTAAGGCGGTCAATCTTGACCGCGACCAGGCCCGGCGGCTGCTGGCGCACTGCTACCGGCATGTCCTTTAACGCATCGGCCATAAATTTCATCCACATTGGTAATGCCGCGGAGCCACCAAATTCGCGCTTGCCCAGCAAGTTGTTATTGTCAAAGCCCAGCCACGCCGTTGCCACCAACTCAGGGTGGTAGCCGGAAAACCAAGCGTCGGTAGGGCCATTGGTCGTACCGGTCTTGCCAGCGAGGTCGGTGCGACCGAGCTCATTGGCACGCGCGCCGGTGCCGCGTTGTACTACTTCCTGCAGAATACTGTCGAGAATGAAAGCGACGCGCTCTTCGATCACGCGCTCGGCATAGCGCGGTGGTTGTCTGGCCGGGGCGGACATCGGCACGGTTTCTTCGAGCGTGGTCTCGGCCGCGTTTTGCACCACGGCGTCCGCGTGCATACCCGCTTCGTCAGGCTGATGCGCTGCAGTTATCCCGGGGTTGCTGCCTGGCATGCTATCGTCCAGGCAATGGTCGCAGGCCAGTGCCGGATTGGCACGGTAAAGGATATTGTCTTCACGATCGCGAATTTCGCTAACGATGAACGGCTCTACACGGTAGCCGCCATTGGCAATGCTGGCATAAAGGCTCGCCACTTCCAGCGGTGTCATTGTGTAGCTGCCGAGCGCGAGCGACAGGTCGCGTGGAAACTTGCCGGCGCTGAGCTTGAAGCGCTCAAGATAACGAATTGCCTCATCGATGCCCATCTCGCGCAGTAAGCGTACCGATACGAGGTTACGTGAAAGATACAGTGCGCGGCGCAAGGTGGTGGGACCGTAAAATTTGCCGCTGGCGTTTTCGGGGCGCCAATCAGTTTCGAGCTGCGCGTCGTTAAACACAATTGGTGCGTCGTTAATGACGCTCGCCGCGGTGTAGCCCGATTCAAATGCTGCAGCGTAAATGAACGGTTTGAAATTCGAGCCAGGTTGCCGGTAGGCCTGGGTTGCGCGGTTAAACTTGCTGCGTTCAAAATCGTAGCCGCCCACAACTGCAGAGATTGCACCATTGAATGGGCGCACCGCTACAAGGCTGGCCGAGGCTGCAGGCAGTTGCGTGATATGCGCGACGTTGTTTTCACGCAATCGCACACGAATAATATCGCCCGGAGCCAGTAAGCTGCCCAGTTCGGTAATTGCCGGTTCGCGCCGATTTTCGTCAACATAGCGTGCCAGCGGGTTGTCTGCCGCGCGCCATTCAAGCGGTATCGACTTGCCCGATGCATCCAGGGCAAGAAATTTTTGTCGCAGAGTGTCGTTTTCGCCCTCGGCGATTTCAAATTTTTGCACCATAAGCGGGATCAGGCCGCGCACTTCCGGAATCTGTTTCAGTGCCTTGACAGCGTCTGCTGCGCTGATTTTGCCGAGTCGTTGTTCGGGACCGCGGTAACCGTGCCTTGCGCCGTATTCTTCGAGGCCTTCGACTACGGCGATTTCCGCGCTGCGCTGCAGTGCGGTGTCTATCGTAGTGATGACCTGCAGCCCTTCAGCATAAATATCCTCGCCGAAGCGTTCGACCGCAAAAGCGCGCGCCATTTCGGCAGCGTAGCCTGCGTCCAGCGCCAGCTTGGGCCCGTAGTAGCTGGCGGTCACCGGTTCGACGATCGCTGCTGCGAGCATTTCTCCATCGATATAACCGAGTTTGTGCATGCGGCCGAGTATCCAGTTGCGTCTCAACAGGGCGCGGTCCGGATTAGTCACAGGATTGAACGAGGAGGGCGCTTTTGGCAGCCCCGCAATCATCGCCAGCTGGGCCAGGCTGAGCTCATCGATATCCTTGCCGTAGTAGATAGCCGATGCAGCCGCAACGCCATAGGCACGTTTGCCCAGGTAAATCTTGTTGATATAGAGCTCGAGGATTTCATTCTTGTTGAGCAGGCGTTCGATTTTCAGCGCGAGCAGTATTTCGTTGAACTTGCGCAGGAACGTCTGCTCGCTACTAAGGAAAAAATTACGCGCCACCTGCATGGTGATCGTGCTGCCACCGGTTTGAATTTCGCCGCTGGTTACCAGTTCGAAAGCGGCGCGCAGCAGGCCGGCGACGTCGACGCCGCGGTGTTGCAGAAAGCGATCGTCTTCTGCAGCCAGGATGGCGTGCACAAAATGGTCAGGCACTTCTTCCATGCGAAGCGGTGTGCGGAATTTCTCGCCAAATACGCCAATCAGTTCACCGTTACTGGCGTAAACGCGCAGCGGCATTTGCAAATTTGCTTCGCGCAGTGCCTGCACCGGAGGTAGTTTAGGACTAAGGTACAGGTAGGCGGCAGATGAAATCATCAGTCCGCCCGCGGTAGCGGCAATTGCAGCTATGAACAGGTATTTAAGCGCTCTTTGATATAGCTGCATTTTTGATCAATTCATCATTTTTCTGGGTAAATGTCGCACAAGCATAGCGAAAACGTGATTTTGAAAATAGGTAATTTTCTATAAGCACACAGTTATCGTCTACGCTTACACCTATAATTCTATTTCGCTAGAGTATTCAGGCTGATAGCGCTTTCTTTGCCTGCCGTATCTGCACTGCAAAACGGTTTTCGGGGTTGCTTTCTGACCGCGCAAACTCACCGTTGATGGTGCCGGGCGCATACGTGTCGGGTGAATATGGCTGCGATTACAGTGCAAGGCGCGAAGTGGCAAGAGCATGTTATCGCGACATCGAACGAGATAACGTGAATTTTCGAAAGGTTGACGAAACAGGAATGCGATCGACGTGTTAGGGCTTGCCGGAAAAAAGCAAAACCGCATGTTGGGTCTCGATATAAGCTCGACCACGGTCAAGCTACTCGAACTCAGCATGCAGGGTAATCGCCTGCGCGTTGAGGCGTACGCAGTGATGCCGTTGCCACCCAATGCAGTGGTGGAAAAAAATATCAACGACGCGGAAGGCGTCGCTGACAGCGTACGGCAGATTGTTGCCCAGGCCAAAACCAAGCTGCAAAATGCCGCTGTGGCTGTGGCCGGTTCGGCGGTTATCACCAAGATGATCAGGATGGAAGCCGGGCTCAATGATGACCAGCTCGAAGCACAGATTCTTGCCGAGGCCGATCAGTACATTCCCTACCCACTGGACGAGGTTGCAATTGACTTCGAGGTGCAGGGCCCGAATGCTGAGGATGAGGGAGCTATTGACGTATTGCTGGCGGCCTGCCGCAAGGAAAATGTTGATTTGCGGGTGGACGCGCTGGAACTGGCCGATCTGGTTCCTGCTGTAGTGGATGTAGAAGCCTATTGCATGGAATCGGCATTTGCACTGTTTGCCGAGGGAGCTAGCATCGACCGGGACGAGACGGTCGCGATACTCGATATCGGGTCGACCATGACAACGCTGAGCGTGCTGATCGACGGCCGCACCATTTATACACGCGAACAACTTTTCGGTGGCAAACAGCTAACTGAAGAAATTCAGAGGCGCTATGGCATGACCGAACAGGAAGCCGGCTTCGCGAAGAAAGCCGGGGGACTGCCCGACGACTATGCCTTGGAGGTGCTCGCACCATTTCAGGAAGCGGTCATCCAGCAGGTCACGCGCTCGCTGCAGTTTTTCTTCTCCTCCAGCCAGTACGACGAGGTTGATCGGGTTGTGCTGGCCGGCGGTGTTGCAGCGATGGATGGACTCGCGGGCCTCGTGCAGAATAAGCTGAACAAACCTACGTCGGTAGCGAACCCTTTCCTCAATATGGATATTTCTTCCAAGGTCGATGCTGAAGCGCTGAACAAAGATGCGCCTTCGTTGATGATTGCCTGCGGCTTGGCAATGAGGAGTTTCGACTGATGGCAAAGATTAACTTACTGCCCTGGCGCGAAGCGCGCCGCGATAAACTCAAACAGGCATTTTTTGCCAACCTCGGTGCGTCTGTGCTGGGTGCCGGCGCAGCAATCGGGCTGGTTTATTTTATGGTTGGCGCTTCGGTGGACAACCAGGACGCCCGCAATGACTATCTGCAAGGCCAGATAGACAAACTCAACAATGAAGTGAAGGAAATCGCCGAGCTAAAATCTGCACGCGAGCAATTGATCGATCGCATGCAGATTATTCAGGGCTTGCAGGGCAATCGTCCGGTGATCGTGCGTGTATTCGACCAGTTTGTCGAGTCATTACCAGACGGTGTTTACTATACAAAGTTGAAGCGCTCCCGGGAAGTTGTAGAAATCGAGGGAACGGCGGAATCAAATAACCGCGTGTCCAGTCTATTGCGCCGGCTTGATCGCTCGGACTGGTTCCACTCACCGAATTTGGCTTCGGTCGTTGCCAATCCGGCATTTGGCGAGCAGGCGAATAACTTCAGCCTGAAAGTTTCGCTTACAACGCCCGATCAGGCCGGAGAGGAAGCAGAGTAATGGCAATAGCGGATACGCTCAGAGAGTGGCGCGATGCGGCGAGTGAGGTAGAGCTTGACCAAATCGACTGGGAGCAGCCGGGCACCTGGCCTGGCCTGGTCAAGGGCACTCTGCTGGTGCTGGCAATTATCCTGACCCTGGTGCTCGGTTACACCTTTGTAGTCAAAGCCAAGGTCGATGACCTTAACCGACACAAGGCACAGGAGTCGTCGCTGCGTAAAGAGTACCAGACCAAAGCGTTCGAAGCCGCGAACCTGGATGCGCTGAGAGACCAGATGGCCGAAATGAACCAGATGTTCGGCGCATTGGTCAGCCAGTTGCCCAGCGATACCGAAGTGCCTGGACTGATTGAGGACATCACTGCGATCGGAGCTTCCAACGGGCTGGAAATCGACAGCATGGACCTGCAGGAAGAGGTTCTGCAGGAATTTTATGTTGAACTGCCAATTGATATCGTCGTGACCGGCACCTACCACGATCTGGGTGCTTTCGTTAGCGGCATTGCTGGCTTGCCGCGCATTGTTACGCTGCACGATTTTGAAATACTGCCAGTAGAAGACAGGCCAGGTGTTTTGCAAATGAGCATTGTCGCAAAAACCTATCGCTACAAAGTTGAGGGCTGAACGTGAGGCTAACGCGATTCCCCATGCCCTTTTTGCTGATTGTGCTCGCACTCTTGGCAGGCTGTTCGTCGAGCGATTATTCGGACATCGACAAGTTTATGGCCCAGACCAGGGCCAAGCCGCAGGGCGTCATCGACCCGATCCCGATTTTTAAACCTTACAAGGCATTTCGCTATAACGCTGCTGCCAAGCGTTCTCCTTTTGAGGTGCCGGTTAAAGTAAGGGAAATTGCCAGCCTGACCTTGTCCAGCGATGTGCGCCCGGATCCAAAGCGGGTCAAGGAACAGCTTGAATCGTTTAATCTTGAGGGCATCTCGATGGTCGGTACGCTGGAGCGCGGCGGCACACTATGGGCTTTGGTAGACGATGGCAGCGGAGCAGTTCACCAGGTGCTGAATGGGAACTACATGGGTAAGAACCATGGGCGCATTGTGAATATCTATCCTGATTCCATTGCGATCATTGAAATAATTTCCAATGGCAAGGACTCCTGGATTGAGCGCCCGCGAACACTGAAACTCAAGGATAACAGCTGATGTTGTTTAACCTATCCAATATGAAGGCACGAGCAATGAGCAACTACACGAAACAGTGCCCGGCGGCCATCGTGCGGGAATTGCAAAGAATTCCTGCACTTGTGGCAGGCTTTATCAGTGCTGCGTTATTGTTGGTGTCGACTGCCGCTTCTGCCATCGAGCTGCAAAACCTGGATTTCCAGTCGGAGTCCGGCGGCAAGCTGCAAATCAATTTGCAGTTTGACGGTGAGCCACCTGAGCCGAGCACCTACAACATTGAGCGACCCGCGCGTATTGCGCTGGACTTGCCGGGCGTCAGCAGCGCACTGGAAAAGAAAAAGTACGCGCTGAGTTTCGGTAATGCCCAAAGTGTTGTCGTGCTCGAGGCAGCCGATCGCACTCGCGTGGTAATTAACCTGGTTGAGCTTTCGCCGTACCAGACTTTCATTGATGGCAATGTGCTGCGCATCGAAATCGGCGGCGGTGAAGTCTCGACCCCGTTCGTAGCACCGCAAAACTCGATGGGCGAGAATGCAGTGACACCCGCACAAGATGGCATTGCTATTGCCCACATTGATTTTCAGCGCGGTGAATCCGGCGAAGGCAATGTGGTAATTGAGCTTTCCGATGACAACGTCGATGTCGATGTGCGACTTGAGTCGCGCAAAATAGTGGTCGATTTTTCCGACGCCGACGTGGCCGAAAGTTTGCAGCGACGTTACGATGTTACCGATTTTGCAACACCGGTAAAAGATTTTACGGTGCAGCGCAGTGGTAATGGCACCACGTTCTCTATTACTCCGCAGGGTGAATACGATTACCTCGCGTACCAGACCGATAATGTCTACGTGCTTAGTGTGCGACCTTTAACGCCGCAGGAAGTGGAAGAGCAAAAACGTGCCTTTGCTTTTACCGGCGAAAAACTGTCGCTGAACTTCCAGGACATCAAGGTGCGCTCGGTATTGCAGTTGATCGCGGATTTCACGGAGCTGAATCTTGTCACCAGTGATTCAGTAAATGGAAGCATTACCTTGCGTTTGGAAGATGTGCCCTGGGACCAGGCGCTTGAGCTTATTCTCAAGACCAAGGGTCTCGACAAGCGCCAGGTCGGTAATGTCCTGATGGTCGCGCCTGCGGCTGAAATTGCCGAGCGTGAGCGGCAGGAAATTGAAACACAGAAGCAATTGCAGGAATTGGCCCCGCTGCAAACGGAATTCATTCGAATCCGCTATGCCAACGCACGCGAATTGTTCAAGTTGTTCGATGTTAATGAGAATGAGACCGAGCAGGATGAATCAGGTGCCGGCGCCACCGGAAGCATTTTGTCTCCACGCGGTCGTGTTGTAGTCGACGAGCGCACCAATGCGCTGTTGATTACGGATACTGCAGAAAAGATCGAAGAATTTCGCAGGTTGATCAATAACATTGACGTACCCTTGCGACAGGTGCTGGTAGAAGCGCGGATAGTTGTAGCCAACGATAACTTCGACCAGCAAATCGGTATACGTTGGGGCGGTGGCACGGCTGACCAGGGCACTGGCGATCGCTGGGGCTTTACTGGAGGGCTCAACTCGCTGCTGAACGAGCCAGGCGCCGATGCCGACGAGCGTACCAGTGTGTTTGACTTCGTCAATGGTTCGGGCTCCCTACAGTTTCCTGACGCCAACGTGGTTGACCTTGGAATCAGTGATGCGCTTGGTTCGCCACAATCATTTTCAGTCGGTTTCCTCAGCGACAATTCATTTCTTGCTGCCGAGTTGAGCGCTATCGCGGCTGAAGGGCGTGGCGAAATTGTCTCACAGCCCAAATTGATTACCGGTGACAAGCAGGAAGCAGAAATTAAAACCGGTGAAGAGATTCCCTATGTCGAGTCATCGGCGAGCGGTCGCTCTACGGTCAAATTCCGGGAAGCGGTGCTGAGCCTGAAAGTTACGCCCAGTATCACACCGGACAATCGCCTGATACTCGACCTCGTGATCAAGCAGGACAGTCGTAGCGAGGACTTTGTGTTCGGCGAAAACAGTGCGCAGGTGCCGATTATCCTGAAAAACGAAATACGTACCCAAGTGCTGGTCGATAACGGTAAAACGATTGTGTTGGGTGGCGTATTCCGGGAGGCTGAGCTGGAGCAGGAAACCAAAGTACCGTTCCTGGGCGATATCCCTTTCCTCGGACGCCTGTTCAAGCGTACGCAGGTCGGTAATTCGAAAAACGAACTGCTGATCTTTATCACGCCACGTATATTGACCGATCGCGTGCTGGATTAATTCATAAGTATCCTGTCCGCGGGCGCCTTCGGCGCCCGCGGTCAATGTAAACCATCAAAATAAACAGACCATAATCGCAATGTCAGAAGGATTTATTTTTCTGGTTGGGCCGATGGGTGCGGGTAAATCTACAATTGGCCGCTATCTTGCCGGTATTCTGGGCATGCCGTTTATCGATACCGACCAGGAAATCGAGGAGCGAAGCGGCGCTGATATTCCATGGATATTTGATGTTGAAGGCGAAGCGGGGTTTCGTCGTCGCGAAACGCGCGTGCTTGATGATATCTGCGCAGGAAACCCGGCTGTTGTGGCCACCGGCGGAGGTATTATTGTGGTCGAGGAAAACCGTCAGTTGCTCGATAAAAGGGGCACCACGGTATACCTGCACGCAACGCTTGAACAGCAGTTGGCGCGCACCGCGAAAGACAGGAACAGGCCGTTGCTTGAAGGGTCTGATCCGGCTGAAGTTTTGGCCCGTCTTATCGAGCAGCGCGAGCCGCTCTATCGCGAGCTTGCCGGTGTTGTCTACCAGACAGATAACCGCAGCCCCAAGGTTGCCGCGCAGGAAATAGCTCGCGCGCTCGCCGCCAACGCTTAGACTGTTGTCGCTGTGCGACGCGCAGCGAGCCTGAAAAAACGTTATAAATTCCCATCCCTGCATGTTTCCCCTGCTACAGCGCTGCAGTGCTGCGGCCTGCCTGTGGTAGAGTGAAAAGGTCAGAGCCAGCCGTGGAAACCCAGTGATGAGTGCCGCAAATGCGACTTCGACGAGTCGGCTTACCGTCGAGCTCGGAACCCGCAGTTACCCAATCTACATAGGTCGCGATTTGCTCGCCGACCAGGATTTGCTGCGATCGCATATCGACCCCGGCGCTGCGTTTGTTGTCACTAACGAAACCGTTGGCCCGCTGTATTTCGGGCATTTGCGGGCGGCCGTGGCCCTGCAGGACGGTCGCCGCATAGACCTGCCCGACGGGGAGCAGTTTAAAAACCTGGCTTCGATGGAAAAAATATTCGATGCATTGCTCGCCGCGCATTGTGACCGGGATACAACGCTGGTTGCGTTAGGCGGTGGTGTTATTGGAGACATGGCCGGGTTTGCCGCAGCCTGCTATCAACGCGGAATCAACTTTGTGCAGGTGCCTACCACTTTGCTCGCGCAGGTCGATTCTTCCGTGGGTGGCAAAACCGGGGTGAACCATCCGCTCGGCAAAAACATGATCGGGGCGTTTTACCAGCCGCGCGCGGTAATCATTGATACGGAAACATTGCAGACCCTGCCCGACAGGGAGTATCGCGCTGGTGTGGCTGAAATCATCAAGTACGGCCTTATACGAGATAGCGAATTGCTGCACTGGCTGCACAAAAATATCGATCGGCTGTTGGCACGCGACCCCGAAGCGCAGCGCTATGCCATTTACCGATCCTGTGCTTGCAAGGCAGCAGTGGTGGCCGACGATGAAACCGAAGCCGGTGTGCGCGCGATCCTGAACTTCGGCCATACCTTCGGCCATGCGATCGAGTCAGCGACTGGCTACGCCGCTCTCCTGCATGGCGAGGCTGTGGGGCTTGGTATGTTGATGGCACTGGATTTTTGTATGCGGGCGGGACTAATTGATCGGCATGATTACGAAGCATCGCGCCGGTTGCTGGCAGCTTCCGGGCTTCCTGCTAAGGTTCCCGCCGGTGTTGTGAGTGGCGAACAATTACTGGGCCTCATGCAGCATGATAAAAAAGTGCAGCATGGTAGAGTGCGACTGGTACTCCTTAAGGGTCTCGGCGATGCATTCGTCACCGGGGATTATGATGACAACTTGCTGGTACAAACGCTTAACGATTACGTGAATTAGGTTCTACCGGACAGAGGCAGAAAATGCAATGTCAGCAGCTGTTACCAGAAAGCAGGTAATGCAGGGCAAGCGCGCAGAGCGAGCATCGCGCCTGGTCGAGTATTACCGTCTCGAGCGCGATCCTTTCTCTGGCGAAGGAATGAGCGGCCTGTTCTTTACTGGCGGTGACCGCAAAAACATCGTCGAAGCGCTACTGCATTTTTCCCGTTTTGGCAGTGCTCCGCAGTTCTTGTGCGGCCCTGTCGGCGGCGGCAAAAGTACTGTCCTGCGCGAATTCGCGCGGCGCGCAGGCAAAGATATAGACGTTGCAGTAATAACCATCGATGTACTGGCTTCCCGCGAACTGGTGCTGCAGCAAATCCTGCAGGCCTTCACAATTGTTGAATATGGACAGGCAGATGCGACGGGCAGCTTGTACGCATGGCTTCGTGCACATGCCTCGCGCAACCGGCAGGCGATTCTTTGCATCGATGATGTACAGCATCTCGAAGCCGGGTTGCTCAGGGAATTACTTGCCCTGGTCGCAGAACCCGGGCTGTCTTTCAGAATTGTTTTTGCCGGTGAGCCTGATGCCCGTCCACGCCTGGAAAGCGCGGTTGAAGCCCAGGGTATGCTGTGCAATTCACTGGAGCTCAGTGAACTCAACCCGCAGCAGGTCGGCGAGTATACCCAATACTTACTGGAGTCGGCCGGGTATCGCGGCGAGCTGCCGCTTAACACGATGCAGATGCAGGCTGCTGCAGCGCGCAGCCGTGGCAGCATTGCGCAGCTCAATGAACTGCTGCGCGACCTGCTGGTCGCCGGCGCCGATGGCAGCGCAGCGGCTGCGCGTTGGAGTGGTTATCCGCTCGCAAACCTTGCAGTGGCGGTGTTACTCGCCCTGGTCACCGTGTATTTTGGCTGGCGTAGCCTGGAGACTCCGGCGCCCGTTGTCGAGCGACCGATAGCCCTGGCAAAAGTAGATGCAAAATCGAAGCCTGTATTGGACGACGAGCACGATGTGCTGGCCAATTCCACCGCAGAGCGCGCGGGTGAGGAAAAAGATGCCAAGGTAGAAATCGCTGCCAGCGTGCGTGGTGACGCTGCGAAAAGCAATGATAGGCCTGCACGGAATAGCGAGGCAGGTATGGAGGAGACGGTAAGCCGCAGCGACAGCGAAGGTTCTGGCAGCGAATCCGATGCAGGGGACCCGGCGCGCTTAACAGACGTTGTCCCGGCTGCAGCAGCGATAGCGAAGCAAGGTGCATCACCCAGAGGAAAAAGCGAGTCTGAAAGAGCGCCTGAAGTCCCTGCCGCAGGCGAACTCGCTGTCGGCAGCGATGCAGTACGTATCGCACAGCGTCGCGCAGACGAACAGGTACCTGCATCGCCCCGCAATACCGGGGAACCGCTGCCCGCAAGCGTCGCGTTGGCACGCGAGCGGGCTGAGCAGCCCGCGTCACTGTCGGCAGCAGCGCCTGTCGATACCGCAGCGCGCGACGGGCAGCTGGAAAAGGTCTTCAGGCGACTGCAGGCCTGGCCAGACGAGGGATATGCGCTACAGGTGTTCGGCACTCACAACGAAGCTCGCGCGAAAAATCTTGTTGAACAATACTTCGGCGAAGCTGATTTGCTTTTCTATGCAACCAGGCACAATGGCAAGCCATGGTTTGTTGTGATCAACGGGCCTTATTCGGGCCGCCAGGCCGCGCGCGAGAGCATTGACGCGCTTCCCGAAAGCCTGCGCCGCTTGCGGCCCTGGCCGCGCAACATTGCCAGTATCAAAAGCGATATTCTTCGCTTTGACGAACTGCTGGGGGTCACCCGTTAAGGGGCGCGCACAGCCCCTGATCCGGTCTTGCCCAAACGCTGTAGAATAAGAGCCGAATTGCGATAGCCTGTGTATTTGTTCACACTTCGACAAGCGTGTAAACTGCTCGACCGCTTTTCCGGCTACCCTCCGAAGACGCTCGCTTAGATCTTCGTAACTATCTGATATTATTAGCTTTTCTCATAAGGAAAGATTCTATGGGAATCGGTTTGTACCGCCCTGAAGAATTCCGCGATAACTGCGGATTCGGCCTTATCGCCCATTTGCAGGGCGAGGCCAGCCAGCGTCTGCTCGCTACGGCAATCGAGTCGCTAACCTGCATGACGCATCGCGGGGGCATAGCTGCGGATGGAAAAACCGGTGACGGCTGTGGCCTGCTGTTCACCCTGCCCGATGCGTTTTTTCGCCATGTCGCACGCGACGATCTGGGCGTCGAGCTGCCGTCCTGCTATGCGGTGGGCATGTTGTTCCTGAGCAATGATCAGCAGCGACGCGAGGCGCAACAAAAGCTGGTCGAAGAAATTGTTGCCGCACAGGGTTTCGAGACACTTTGCTGGCGTGCTGTACCAACGGATCCATCGGTACTGGGAACGATCGCAACCGGGAATATGCCCGCAATTTATCAAGTCATGGTGGCGCCCGATGCCGACGCGCCGGGAACCGACCTGAACCACGAACAGAGCCTCTATATTGCGCGAGGCAAACTCGATAAACAGCTTGCGGGCAAAGACCATTTCTACGTTTGCAGCTTTTCCACCCAGGTCATCGTTTACAAAGGATTGATGATGCCGGTCGACCTGACCGGTTTCTATCCCGATCTTGGCAATGCGAAGATGGAAGCTTCAATCTGCGTATTTCACCAGCGTTTCTCGACTAACACCCTGCCTGAGTGGCACCTCGCCCAGCCGTTCCGTATGCTCGCGCACAACGGCGAGATCAACACAATCCTCGGCAACCGCAACTGGGCAGATGCACGTCGACGCAAGTTTCGGCACGGTACTTTTGGCGACAATCTCGCAGAAGTATGGCCGGTAGTGAATCGAACCGGCTCCGATTCCTCCAGCCTCGACAACATGCTCGAACTGCTGACCCTGGGTGGCATTGACCTGTATCGCGCGGTGCGCATGCTGGTACCGCCGGCCTGGCAAAATGTGGAAACGATGGACGCGGACCTGCGCGCCTTTTATGAATATAACTCGATGCACATGGAGGCATGGGATGGCCCGGCGGGTTTGGTAATGACCGACGGCAGATACGCGTTGTGCATGCTCGATCGCAACGGGCTAAGGCCGGCGCGTTACGTGATTACCGACGATGGTTTCATAACGCTCGCGTCCGAAGTGGGTACCTACGGTTACACACCCGAATCAGTAGTCGAGAAAGGGCGTGTCGGGCCCGGGCAAATCCTCGCTGTCGACACAGTAGAGGGCAAGTTGCTGCATACGCGTGATATCGACGACCTGCTAAAGCAGGGCCAGCCGTACAAAAAGTGGCTGAAAGAACATACGGTGCGTATTGAGGGCGAGCTCGGCAATCACGCGGCGGTCGCAGCGATCACATCGACAGCACTGGAACGCAGCCAGCTAAACGTCCTGATGAAACTCTACCAGGTGTCTTTTGAGGAGCGTGACCAGGTGTTGCGCCCGCTGGTGGAGACCGGACAGGAAGCGACCGGCTCCATGGGTGACGATACGCCGATGGCGGTGCTCTCGCACAAAACCCGCTCACTGTACGATTATTTCCGCCAGCAATTTGCACAGGTGACCAACCCGCCTATCGACCCATTGCGCGAAGCGATAGTGATGTCGCTGGAGACCTGTCTTGGGCGCGAACACAGTGTGTTCACTGAAACGCCACAGCATGCACAACGCATTATCCTCGCATCGCCTTTGCTCTCGCCTGCCAAGTTCGCGGCAATCAGTGATCTTGCCTCAATCGCGGCACACGCCAAAGTGGCAAAGTATTATCGATCGCATCGCATAGATTTGCATTACGATCCGGAGCAATTGTGCCTACCCGATGCGATCGATGCTATCTGCGATGAGGCAGAAGATGCGGTCAGCGAAGGCAGCGTGATCATCGTGCTCGATGATTCCGGTTTTGCCGAAAGCAGGCTGCCGGTACACGCGCTGATGGCAACCGGCGCCGTGCATCATAGACTGGTCGAAAAAGGCTTGCGCTGCGATGCGAATATTGTGGTGCAAACGGGCACCGCACGCGATCCACATCATATTGCCGCGCTGATTGGTTTTGGTGCTACCGCTGTGTTTCCCTATCTTGCTTACCGCACTATCCGCGATCTGGTCGAGACAGGAGAAGTATTGGGCGATCCAGAGCAGGGTTTTATTAATTACCGCAGGGGGATCAACAAGGGGCTGCTTAAAATCCTGTCGAAGATGGGTATATCGACGATCGCATCGTATCGCGGTGCGCAGCTGTTTGAGGCGATTGGCATTGGGCGTGAAGTAATCGACAAGTGTTTCCGCGGCGTCGCCTGCCGAATCACTGGCGCGGATTTTTCCGATTTTGAAGCCGACACAAAAATACTGGCCGCGCAGGCGTGGCGCAAGCGCCAACCTCTGGACCAGGGCGGCTTGCTTAAATTTATTCACGGTGGTGAATATCATGCGTTTAATCCCGACGTGGTGCAGCTATTGCAGTCTGCAGTACAGGAAGGAAGCTACAAAATCTACAAACGCTATGCAGAAACCGTAAACCGGCGTCCAGTTGCAACCCTGCGCGATTTGCTTGCTCTGAAGCTCGCAGATGCGCCATTGTCAATCGACGAAGTAGAACCGGTTAATGACATACTGAAACGTTTCGATTCGGCGGGTATGTCGCTGGGCGCACTGTCGCCGGAAGCGCATGAATCGCTGGCGGAAGCGATGAACCGAATGGGGGGGCGCTCAAATTCCGGCGAGGGCGGTGAGGACCCGGCGCGATACGGTACGGTGCGCAGTTCCAAAATCAAGCAGGTCGCATCCGGTCGCTTCGGGGTTACGCCGGCTTACCTTGTTAATGCGGAGGTGTTGCAAATCAAGATCGCCCAGGGCGCCAAGCCGGGCGAAGGTGGCC
>JBATGO010000141.1:0-3973 GCA_049665845.1 Pseudomonadales bacterium
GTTCAGTGGCTGCGAGATAATCGTTATTGTGACTCGGGAACAATCCATCGTCACCAAACAATGCACTGCAGCCCGCGAACAGCAATGCCATTGCTGCCAGCAACGCAGCACGGGCAAGGCGTGCTGCCGCTGCGAGCCGCAAGGCTGGAATGTTTCCTGCAACCGTTTTTATCATGCGGTTTCTGCAGCCATTACACCGGCATCCTGCAGCGCCAGGTCGATTGTTTCGTGATATCGCGCATCCAGGGGCGTCAACGGCAGGCGAATCCCGGCGCCGATTTTACCCATGCGATACAGCGCCCATTTCACCGGAATGGGGTTGGCCTCGACAAACATCGCGTCGTGCAATGGCGCCAGTTTTGCATCGTCTGCAAGGATTGCGCGATGCCCGGATTCATCCGCATGCTGCGCCGCCAGTGCGCGCTGGCAAAGCCCGGCGATCCGCTCGGGCACAACGTTTGCGGTCACCGATATATTGCCTCTCGCGCCGCGCAACATCAATGCAATTGCAGTGGCATCGTCGCCGGAGTACAGCGCGAAATCATCACCACAGGCGCGCAGGATCGCAGCGCCCCGCGCCAAATCGCCGGTTGCATCCTTGATGCCGATAATATTGTCTATTTGCGCCAGTTTTGCGGTTGTCTCGACCTGCATATCTACCGCCGTGCGCCCGGGTACGTTGTAAAGAATATTCGGGATATCGACCGCCTCGGCGATCGCCTTGTGGTGCAGGTAGAGCCCGTTTTGCGTAGGTTTGTTGTAATAGGGCGTGACAGAAAGGCAGGCGTTGGCCTCGATGCGCGCTGCCACCGACGTGAGTTCGATAGCCTCGGTGGTGGAATTGGCACCGGTGCCGGCGATGACCGGCAAGGCGCCACCCGCGGCATCGATGACAGCAGCAATCACCTCGCAGTGTTCGTCGACGTTCAGCGTTGCCGACTCGCCGGTGGTGCCGACTGCAACAATCGCACCTGTGCCGGCGGCAACATGCCACTTGACCAGCCCACGCAGGGCGACAAAATCTACCGCCCCGCTGTCGAGCATCGGGGTGACCAGTGCGACAATACTGCCCTGTATACTGCCGCCACCGGAAGCGGCGCGGGAATCTTTCATGCTGTTTGTACCTCTAAAGCACTATCGGCAGGACACAGGCAATCCTGCTGGCTGCCGCACCACAGGCAAAGATGCGCTGCATCTGACAAGTAGTGATCGCGAATGGCGATAAAACCCGATTGGGAAAGCCGAATGAATACCTGACCCATGGTACTTGCGCCCCCAAATCTGGACAAGCCGAAAGAGTGCGAATATGCGCTGTTGCAGCCAGGTTAAGTCGAGCACCCCGGCAGGTACGAAGACGCCGCTTACAGAGAGGTTGCACATGAACATAAACGTGCAAAACCATTTTAACCATGCCGCATGTCTTATCGCCAGCTGCCCCGAGGGCAGCCTGACCAGCAAGCACCGCGCGCTTGTTTACTGCAGCCGGGTGCTTGTCACCGCCCTGCTAATGGGCTGGCTCGTTCAAGCGACAGCCTCGCCGGCATCCACCGGCAGGTCGCTCGCAGAAACCTACCAGGTGCGCGAATTTCGCGAAATTGACCAGGATTATGTTGCCATAGCGTTGCGCCGGGTAAACGACCTGGTCGGCCAGTATTACGGCGCACGACTCTCCTATGTGCCGGCGCGCGACATCGGGCTTCTGCAACGACTGCTGGACGAAAAAAAAGTCGCCTTCGACGATCCCGGCACACTGCAGGCGCTGGGCGTGGCACTCGGGGAATTAATGCGTCGGCAGCGCGAACTGGTCTGGGTGCGCTATATTGATGCGCAAGGCAGCGCGCGCGCCCTGCAACTCAAGCGCGAACCCTATTTCCTGTACCCCGTAACTGCAATATGGCGACGCGCTGAAGTGGGTGCACCGGTCGATGTAGAGGCGATCTACCAGCGCGCATTAAGCCAAATCGACGCCTACGTGGAACGGCAACGTAATTATTAGACGCGAGTGCGAATCACGTTAAGAAGCTGCACAGAAATCGCACTGTCGCTGGCAGCCGCCCTTTAAATAGCTTTCACGAAAGGCGGAAAATGGCTACCATAAGGCCCGCAACCTGCTGTCCAGGCTATGGCGTGCGCCATTCGTAACGTGTCATGGGTGAAAATGTGCCAAAGGCATAAGCATAACTACGGGCATAACCACAGGCATAACCACAGGCACAAGCGCAAATAAAACCGCAGGCATAACAAGCAGTAAAACCGCAACACGAGACCGTACTATGGCACGCGCACGTCACGCCGCAGGGCAAGACGACGATTCTGAAATCGACCTGACCCCGATGCTCGACGTGGTTTTCATCATGTTGATCTTCTTTATTGTGACGGCATCCTTTGTCAAGGAATTCGGCTTCGAGATCAGCCGACCCGACGCCAATGCGCCGGAAGTCAATATCCCGACTGAAAACCAGAACGTTTTGATCGCGATCACTGCATCAAGCGATATCGAGATTGAAGGCAGGCGGGTTGACGTGCGTTCGGTACGCTCGGTGATCCAGCGCAAGCTGGCCGAAAACCCCAAAGGCTCGATCATTATCAACGCGCACCGGGAAGCCAAGGCCAGCGTTTACACGTCGGTGGCAGACTCTGCCAAACAGGCCAAGGAAGGTGTCGGCGTTACTTTGATTGTGAAGGATTGATTGCCAGGGGCGAACACAGTTTTATGCTCGCGAGCGCCAGCTCACACAGGTAGCACTACCTGTTCAGGTGTGTCGGCGTGCTCTCCGACCGGCAGGTCGACGCGCCTGCCCCGTGCGCACAGGGTATTGCGCTCCAGCGCCAGCAACCATTTCTTGCGTTCGATACCGCCGTTGAAACCGGCGAGCTTGCCGTTGCTGCCGATCACGCGGTGACAGGGCAGCACCACGGGCAGCGGATTTTTGCCATTGGCCGCGCCTACCGCACGCACCGCGCGCGGATTCTTCAGCAAGCGCGCGATATCCGCGTAGGAAGCCGTCTGGCCGTAGGGGATGCGGGTCAGTGTTTCCAGTACACGCAACTGGAATTCGGTACCTTCGGGATTCAGGCGCAATGCAAAACGGGTGCGCTTGCCGGCGAAATATTCCTTTAACTGCACGATCGCGTTGACGAAGTAGGCAGCATCCTTGCGCCAGCCGCGCTCGGGAAACGCAGGCTCAGGGCCTTCCTGGAAGCTCAGCAGGCGCAGCCCGTTGGCATCGCCTGCCAGCATCAGCTCTCCCAGCGGCGACTTGGTATAGCAGTAGTAAGTCTGCATCTGGCGTACCCCGCAGGACCGCACATTCTCGCAATTGGTTGATTATTGAGCGCCGCACCGTGTTAGCCGGCACAGCACCTGCCCGCGCAACACTGTAGCATCTCAGCGCGACAACTGCTGCCCATGCGACCAATACAGCGTACTACGTCGCTAACAAAATTATGTTTATTTTTTAGCCAGTGTTAGCGCAGCGTGGTGCGCGTCTCACCACATCGCTCGCAGCGCTCCACAGTAAGCAACTTGCCCTTTTTGACATCGAATCGATTGCCGGTTTCTACCGCCCAGCGATGATGCCCGTTGCCGCAAAGCGACGATCGGCGATGCTTTGCCCGCCGTGCGTTTGCACCAAACCTGCCTTTAACAAGGTCACCCATTTCAGTTCGTCGTCATCGGATCAGTGCAATGCATCGCGCTCACCGGGCAAATACGTTTTCAGTGCAGCACCCTCACTCGCTCCGTGATCGGTCCGCCTGTCGTAGTCGCGGTCTATATATTGCAGCTCCTCGAGCATTTCCCTGGCCAGCCGCTGCGCATCCGCGTCGAGCAACTGGCAATCAGGTCGCGGCGGCAGCATCAGCAAGCGCGTTTCACCGCGCCTGGCAATCATCACCGCATTACCCGCGTGCTGGCCTTCATGCGCTTGCAGCGCCGGGTACCAACGCGCCCAAACCCGTTCGACTTCACTAC
>JBATGO010000142.1:0-1671 GCA_049665845.1 Pseudomonadales bacterium
ACCGGCGGGCATCAGTGCGCGGCGCAAGCGACGAATGTGTACGTCAACGGTACGCTCCTCTACGTAGACATTACCTCCCCAGACCTGGTCCAGTAACTGGGCACGGGTATAGGCACGCTCCGGATGCGACATAAAGAATTTCAGCAATTTAAATTCTGTGGGGCCCATATTAACGGGATTGCCATCAATAAAAACACAATGCATTACCGTATCGAGCTGTACACCGGTGACTTCAAGCAGGTTGCTCTCCCCCGTCTTGTCGGTACGGCGCAGGATTGCCTTGATACGTGACAGCAGCTCCCTCGGCCTGAATGGTTTGCTGATGTAATCATCGGCACCGGCATCGAGGCCGTTGACTGCACTTTGCTCTTCGGTTTTTGCAGTAAGCATAATGACCGGTATCTCGCGCGTTGCCTCATCGCGCCTGAGCCTGCGCAATAATTCAAGGCCACTGGTTTCCGGCATCATCCAGTCGAGCACAATAACATCGGGCCGATCGTTCACAATGATCGGCATGGCTTCTGCGGCCGAGCCTGCCTCAAGGCAATGGTTGCCATCGAGCTCGAGAGCCATTTTGATCATCTCCCTGATCGAGTGCTCGTCATCTACAACAAGAATTTTTTGCGGTTGCATAAATCAAACCGTTAGGATTGGATGGAAAACTGGTAAGCGGGCTGGCGCAGTGTCGGGATTGTTAAACAGAAGCTGCGATGGCTGCAAGGTAAGCTTCATAAAAACTGCACAATTTGCAGGGTAAACCAGTATTGTTGCAATTTTATGACTTATTTTGCGGCAACGCTGTTGCGGTTGCCAGCTCGCGCCGATGCAGCGCTCAGCAGCATGCCAGGCGCAAACAGGCGCAATAAAAAAGCCCGCCACGACTGGTGCCGGGCGGGCTTGAATTTTCTTCTTATTTGGCAATGGAGATTACATATTTATTCAGGTACCGCTTTATTCAGGTACTGCTTTATTCAGCTACTACACGATGCGACGGTTGCGGCGTGCTACGGCTGCCAGGCCACCAAACAGGGCCATCAAGCCCGCCCAGCCCATCACAGGAACCTGCAGGCTCGCATTACAGGCGTTTGCGTCAACAGCCGGCAGCGTGCCCGGTATGGTCCAGCCCGCAGTCCAGTCGTTGTCGCAGCTTACCACTGCGCCCGGGTAGGAAGTGGCGGTGAAGAACGCGTTGATCGCACTCATGTCGGTAGATGCTGAGGCATTTTCCGCACCGCTGTTGACGTAGCCGTTCAGCAGGCTGGGGTAGCTCTGTACCTGGCCCGCATTGTTGGCCAGCCACGTGTCGCTGTCGACTGCATCGGTAACTGTTGCACAGTCATGGTTGACTGCAACCAGTTCCGCAGTTGCCGCATTGCCGTTGCCATCGCCATCGGTGATGTCGAAGCAAGTGCCGGCGTCAGCTTCCATAACCACGTTGTACAGGCCCAGCGAGGATCCGCGACGGATCTTGAGGACGTCAGAAGTGTCGCCGTTGTTGCGAAGAACGGTCACATTGGCAACGCGCCCGTCGGTTTCTGGCAGTGCATCGTTGGGCGACGTGTTGTTGTCGCTCTCGAACGCACGATCGTTGCCAGCGCCAGTCTGGGTAATCAGGACGAATTGGGCATTACCCCTCCAGCCGCCTGTGGTGTCGAAGCCGTCGTCGCCAGC
>JBATGO010000143.1:0-5650 GCA_049665845.1 Pseudomonadales bacterium
GCTTACCAGCTTGCTCGCAACAGCTTCAAAGAGGACGCTGTTAACCGGGTAATTCTCGCCACTGACGGCGATTTTAATGTGGGTATCGCCAGCCGGGAGGAACTCAAGGGTTTTGTTGAAAGGCAGCGCGATGAAGGCATATTCCTTACAGTGCTGGGTTTTGGGCAGGGCAACTATCATGACCAGCTTATGCAGGAACTTGCGCAAAACGGCAATGGTATCGCTGCTTATATCGACACGCTGGGCGAAGCGCAAAAAGTGCTGGCAGACCAGGCAAGCGCCATGCTGTTTCCTATCGCCAGCGACGTAAAAATACAGGTCGAGTTCAATCCGGCCAAAGTACGCGAATACAGGCTCATAGGTTACGAGACGCGTGCCCTGAACCGCGCCGATTTTAACAACGACAAGGTTGATGCCGGAGACATCGGTGCCGGGCACCGTGTTACCGCAATCTATGAAATAACACCCACCGGCGCCAACAGCGGGCTTATTGACAGCTCTCGCTACCAGCAGTCTGCTCAATCTGTTGGGGACTACGCAGATGAATATGGCCTGCTGAAATTGCGCTACAAATTGCCAGGTGAAAGCAGGTCGAAGCTGATTGAAATACCCGTGGTAGATGCTGCAACTTCAGGTGTGCTCAGGCAGGAACTCCGTTTCTCCCTGGCTGTTGCGGGATTTGGTGAATTACTCAGGGGAGGAGAAAATGCCGGCGATTGGGACTTCGAAACAGTGCTCAGCTGGGCTAGTGAAAGCAAAGGGCGCGATGCCTATGGTTATCGCTCAGAGTTCGTACAGTTGGTGCGCAAGGCGCAGCTGGCACAGGCTATGCGATAACCCCTGGCTTGTACGAAAGAACAATAATGCTTATGTCGGTTTGCCGGGAAAAATATAACTCACTGTTTATTTTGCGCAAGTTTGCCCGCATCCAGATTCTTGAAAGAAAATTGCTTGCTCACATCTTTATTGTATGGCTTGCCACCGACTTCAACATGCGGGTAGATAAAGTAATTGAGCGGCGCCGATTTGTGAGCGTCTCCCAGCCTTAAATCCCGGCCTGTCGTAAAATGAATTCGATCGGCGGGGTGCGCACCAAAGAAGTATTCGCGGCGCGCGGGATTTTTGAACGCTTCGCTGGCGTCGACCGGAAACCAGCCTTTTTCCGGCAAATAAAATTGCACCCAGCAATGATAGCCGCCAATGTTTCCGGCTACCCGGTCCTCCGGCACTGGAAAACCGATTTCAAATCGCGCGGGAATTCCCTCACTGCGCGCCAGCGAAATAAACAGCGCGTGAAAATCCGTGCAATTGCCGTAGCGTTCCGTGCAGGCCCAATAAGTATCGCCATTACCCCAGCCCGAACCCACTTTTTTGTACTCGACGTTATCGACCACCCAGTCGTAAATATTGCGCGCCATTGCGCTTCGCATATTGGCAACAGGATTATCGCCTTGAAGCCTGGCGCGAAGTTCGGCGAGAATTGGATCGAGAATGGGGTCATTGACCAGCACGCGCTCATTCGCTGAAAGATATTTGGCCAGAGCAAGCTGATCGGCCGCGGTTAATTCGCCGCTGGAATCCGGAATACGCAATTTCGCAGGCTTTCGTTGCACTGTTACTTCCATTGAAAAGGTGATCGCTTCGTCATTGGTCTTTGGCAGGTAGCCATGCCAGAAGCGATTGCCATAGCGGTCTTCCTGTTCGATATTTCCAGGAATAGAAGCGGTTATTTTTTCTGCAAGCACTTGTTGCTGCGGGCTGTTCAATGCCAGTGGAATAAAAATATGGATGGGCTCGTCGCTGCTTCCAACAGGTTCAATATCAACGCTATAGTTGAATTGCAACACGCTGCGTTCAGCTGAAACAGCAGCCAGACCTGGTACTAACAGTAATAATACGATCGCGCATTTCAAGAAAGAAAACTTTAAACTCACGTTTTTGCTACTCCCGGGTTGTGAGGGCCGTTGCGAAGACAGTTTACTGATTGCCTCGCAGGCATTGCCTGCAAGCAGAAAAGTAAACTGTCCCCATGGTTTGCGTTTCAGGGCTCAAGCCTCAGCCGGCAATTATCGCTCGCAATATAAACCTCGCCAATATGCGCCGCAGCATAGCCAGCCTCGTGCAGTTGCTGCAAGGTACTGTGCAGCCGTTCGGCGGATATACCTGCAAGCAGGCCACCGGCTGTTTGCGGATCAACCAGAAGGTCCTGCTCATGTTGGGGAAGTTTGCATGCGTCTGGAATCCAGCGCGCGTTGGCCGGGTGCAGGCTGCTATGGTGGCCTGCGGCAAGACTTTCCAGCGCGCCATCCATCGCAGGAACGGCGCCGAGCTTGATTGTTGCAGCCAGCTGGCTCCCATCAATCATTTCGTGCAAATGCCCCAGCAAGCCAAAGCCGGTGATGTCGGTGCAGCCGGTTGCGCCAGCGTCGACCAGGATTTGCGCGGCAAGGGCCTGGCTCTGCTGCATCAGCAGCAGCGCCGATGAGATCCAGTCTGCGCGCGCTTTGCCGAGCATATTCGCCATCATCAGGGTACCGGTGCCAAGCGCTTTGGTGAGCACCAGCTGATCGCCAGCTCGCAGGCCGCGTTTGGTCATCAGTTGATTGGCGCTGCCGTTCACGCTGAGCCCAAAAGCCAATTCGCTGCCCTCGCTGGTATGACCGCCGAGCAATACGGTGCTGGCTGCATCCAGCGTTGTTTTGGCACCTTGCAACAATTGTCGCAGCGTATCTTCGAGCAGTGCTTCACTGCTGTGTGGCAGCGTGCAGATGGCCAGTGCAGACTGCGGCGTTGCACCCATCGCGTAGATATCGCCGAGGCAATGGTTGGCGCCGATGCGACCCAGCAGCCACGGGTCGTCGATGAACTGGCGGAAATAATCGACGGTCTGTAATTGTTGACTGTGCAGGCTCGCTGGCAGTATGGCCGCATCGTCGCTTGCAGGGATATTCAGCTCGCCAAGCACGCGCTGCAGTACATCACTGCTGACCTTGGCCGCGCAGCCGCCACAGCGCAATTCCGCTTGATCCTTATCTTTAGCGTCGCCCGGCATTGCAGGCAGATCGCGATAGCGCTTCATCCAGCGTTGGTCGATAAAATTCTTGAATCGCCACATCGCCGGGCCGCTCAAGCAGAGCGGCCCCCAGCTGGCAACGGCGCGTTGATCGCCGCCCGAAATAAGACTGAGGAAACGTCGCTGCGGCTTGTAAGTGCGCAGTGATTCGCCAGCGGCGATACGGCGCAAATTCGCAGCCAGTACCGGTCCCTGTCGCACCGCGTAAACGCCGCTTTTTGCCACTGCCTGCGGAAGGCTGGCGCTATCGCCCGCTGCAAAAACGTTGGGGTGAGATGTGCTTTGCAGCGTATATGCCAGCTGAATAAATCCACTCTGGTCGAGCGCCAGGCCAGTCTCACGAAGCCAGGCATGCGCAGCGGCGGGCAGCGCCCATATCACCAGTTCGGTCGCTAGTGTTTTGGTATCGATCTTTTCTATATGGAGTTTCCCGGTATCGGTGTTTCCAGCATCAATATTTTTTGTATCTGCAGAATTTTCGCCTTGCAAATACAGCATTTGCGACCCGGCACGTTTAACAGCGCTACCCAATACCAGCTTGATACCTCGATCATCCAGCAGCTTGCGAAATTGCCTGCGCACGCCGGAATTAAACCCCGGTAGCAACGCCGGTTCGCTATCGACGAGCGTGAACTGAACCTCGCAGCCGGTTAGCGCCTGTCGCTGCCCGCTCTGTAATCCGCGTTGCTCTTCGTTTCGCATGCCGCGTTGCTTTTCGTTTTGTACTCCGCGTTGCTTTCCGTTTTGTAATCCGCGTTGCAATCGATGCTGCATGGCCAGTACAACTTCGACACCGGCTGCGCCGCCACCCACCACTGTAATGCGATAGGGCTCCTCGCGCCCGGCCAGGGTGTTGGCAATTTCCTGCCAGACCGCCATAAAATGATCGATAGGCTTTACTGCAATACCGGTGTGGTCGGCGCCTTCGACCAGCGACGTCGCACGGGTTGCGCCGATATTTATAGACAGGTAGTCAAAATGCTGGGATGGCCGTTTGGCGCAATGCACACGTTGGCGCTGCAAATCCAGCCCGGTTACCGAGTCTTCAAACAAACGCACGCCGGCCCAGGCGCAGAGCTTTTGCAGATCGATATGAGCGTCATCAAAATCGTAGTGCCCTGCGATCCAGCCTGGCAGCATTCCGGAATAGGGCGTCAGCGTATCCCGACTGATCACGGTGAGTCGCACGCCGGGCCAGGGTTGCATACCGAATTGGCGGATGACTTCTACATGAGCGTGCCCGCCACCGACGAGGACGATATCAGTGGTGAGCGGGATTGAATTCTGCATGGCGGGCATCGTCCCTAGATTGTGGCAGGAATGCAAGCCGCGGAGCCTGCTGTCCGGTGACTTGATTGGTTGCTTGTTCTGCGTCCCGTTTCGCTTCTGGTTTAAAAGCTGACGCACAACCCCGGCAAGCAGCTAGTACACTACCCGCATGACTATCCCGATTGTTTCAAGCGAAGACTTTGCCCGGCTATTACTTGACGGTGTGCCTTTTATTGACGTGCGCGCCGAAGTGGAGTTTGCCAAGGGCAGTCTGCCGAACGCGGTCAACTTGCCGATTTTGAATACTGCTGAGCGGCACGAGGTGGGTACAGTCTACAGGGAGCAGGGACAGGCCAGCGCCATTGAAGTAGGACACGAACGTGTGTCCGGGGATGTTCGCGAACAGCGCACAGCGGCCTGGTGTGATTTTGCGCGCCACAACCCCAATACCCATGTGTTCTGCTGGCGCGGTGGCATGCGCTCTAATCTGGCCGTGGAGTGGATGCACGCTGCCGGTTACACTGCGCCGGTGATTGAGGGCGGGTTCAAAGCGTTGCGACGATTCCTGATCCAGGTCTTGGAGGCAGCGGCCACCCAACCACTGCTGAGATTGGGTGGCAGAACCGGATCTGGCAAAACCGGCCTGTTGCATACGCTGGCTAACGGCATAGACCTTGAGGGCCACGCCAATCATCGGGGTTCGAGTTTTGGGCGCAGGGCTTCGCAGGTGCCAACGCAGATTGATTTTGAACATGCACTGGCGGTTGATTTGCTGCGTTTCCAGCACCAGCACCAGCACCAGCACCAACAGCTGATAGTGGAAGACGAGAGTATGCGCATAGGCGCTGTGAGTATTCCGTTGCCTTTTTTTGATGCGATGCGAAACGCCCCGATGGTAGTCATCGACAGGTTGCTTGCAGAGCGCGTAGCGGTGATTCGCCGGCTCTATGTCGAAGATCTTTTGCAGGAATACATCGCGCTGGGTTGCGACCGTCCGCAGCTGGCTTTTGCGCGACATTTGCAGGATGCATTGAAGCGTATCAGCAAACGTTTGGGTGGAGAGCGCTATCAACGGTTCTCCAGGCTGCTCAATGATGCGCTCGCCAGCGGCAACAGTGACGATCATGACCGCTGGATTGAACCACTGCTCACAGACTATTACGACCCGCTGTATGACTACCAGCTGGATAAACTTCGCCCGCGCATTGTTTTCCAGGGAAATTACCAGGCGGTGTCGGAATGGCTGGCGGCGAATGACCGAATCTGTACTGCCATGTAAACTCGCCATTATTGGCAACAATGCTGACC
>JBATGO010000144.1:0-2679 GCA_049665845.1 Pseudomonadales bacterium
CAGTTGCGCTTTGCGGGCCCGCCTCGCACGATGTACCGTTTTTCCTATGTCGACGTGCTCGAAGGGCGCGTACCCGCCGATGCGTTGCGGGACAAAATTGTCTACGTTGGTGCGACTGCAACCGGGCTCGGCGACGACGTGCCGACACCCTTTGGTGCAATGCCCGGTGTGGAATTGCATGCCAACGCATTTCACGCGCTGCGCAGCAACGGGTTTATCAATACCTTGTCACCGCACAATACGGCGATATTGCACGGACTGCTTGCGCTGGTTACCTGCCTGGCCTTGAGCCGTATGGCGCCGCGCGCATTTCTGCTGGGTACCTTGTTCGTACTGCTCGCATTTGCCGCTGCGGTTACTGCGTTGTTCTTCCTGGCATTGCAGTGGTTCAGGCCAACACCATTTTTTGCCGCACTGATAGTGTTTTATCCACTGTGGAGCTGGCGGCGTATCGAAATCGCCATGGGTTTCCTGCGACGCGAACTGGCCGAGCTGCAGGGAGTGCCCGCGGAGCGTGCACCACGCGTCGAGCAAATGCGTGAACAGCTCGAGTCCCTTGTAGATCTCGGTGTATTGCAGCAAGCCCGGATAGAGCCTGTGGCAGCGGTAACTTACGATGAGCGGTGGCCGCAGTACAAAAGTAATGCAGCGCTCCTGAGCAGCGTGTTTATCCTTGAAGAAAAATGCTACCGGGTCGAGCTGGCAGCAACGCCGAATTCAACGAAGGGCAGGCAGTTGCCGTTGGCCACGTTAGCCTGTTTGATGGATGAACTGCCCGCGCAGGAAAAACCGAGCGACGATTCATACGAGCTGGTCGAGCGAACGATTGCCGAAATTTATGCCGCGCGCAAGGTGGTCGAGCGGACACGCGAACGTATGAATGAAAGCATGGCCCGGCTGCAGGATGTGGTAGTGGTGTCGGATATCGCCGGGCGCATCATTTTCATTAACGACAGGGGCGCGGTTTACTTCGAACCGAATCTCGGCGGGCAAAGTATTTTTACCCTGCAGCGATTCCTCGGGCAGCCTGTCTGGCAGGCGACCCTGCGTTTGCTGATGGTTGATGGTGAGCAGGTATACCGCGAAGTCGAAACAGGGAACGGTAAGCTGTTACTTTGCCAGGCCACCAGGCTTGTCGAGACGGACGCATTTCGCGACACCCTGCTGTTTGTATTCACCGATGTCACCGAGCTGCGTGCCCTTGAGCAGGGCAAGAACGAGGCATTGGCATTTCTCTCGCACGATATGCGTTCGCCGCTGGTGTCGCAGCTGGCGCTGATTGAAAACTTCCGTATTGAGGAAACAAGCGCAGTGGGTCGCGAGCGCGAGCTGCTCGACAAGCTGGTTTATTTTGCCGAGCGCAGCCTCAAATACTCTGAGGATTTCCTGCAGTTGGCGCGCGCTGAAAATATCGACCAGGACAGTTTCCAGTTAGTGGATTTGCACGGCGTGGTCGATGCTGCACTTGCCGAAGTCGCAGGTCTTGCGTTGCAGCAGGGCGTGCGGCTTGAAATAGTGCGCACCGTCGATGATTGCTGGATGCTCGGCGACGCGCAGCTGCTGGAACGTGCGGTGTCGAACCTGTTATCGAATGCGATCCAGCACAGCGCACAGGGTGAAAGCGTCATGGTAACGCTGGGAAATGAAGAACGTCTGTCCGTCTGTGTTGCCGATAACGGCAGCGGTATCGATGCCGAGGCCCTGCCACATTTGTTCAAACCCTATTTTCGCGCGCGACGTGCAGCGCAGCGCAGCAGTGCCGGCGTGCCGGGCGCTCAAATACCTGCGGATAACGATGCATCGCAAGAAAGCGAGCGTATTTTGTCGAGAAATTATGGCCTTGGCCTGAGCTTCGTCCACTCGGTGGTGGAGCGTCACGGCGGGCAAATCGATGTGCAGTCAGTCCTGGGGGCTGGCACGCGCATAACACTTTACCTGCCCGCAACCGAGCTTGATTGAATAATTTCTGCGCATCGCGAGCTGGTGGGCGCGGGTTCACAGCATTTGAACGCAAAATTCACCATTGCTGTATGTTGTTTTATACAGACTAATCTCCGGACTTCAGGCACATTGGGGAGTGTTGCAGGGATTGGCCTGGCAGATATGCCGATTCCACCTGCGAGTGAAGTATTTCAGAGAATCGAGTTGGAGCAAATATGAACAAACGAAAAATTTACGCGGCAGTTTTTGCAGCAGCGACGATCCTGCCGAGCGTTGCCATGGCCGAGGGCAGTGGTTTTACCATCACGCCCAGCGTCGGCTTTATGGATTACGAAGATGATCGCAACACCGATCCGGACTCTCCGGTTCCAGGCAAAGAGCTGGATGACGACCTGTTTGGTTCGATCGGCCTCGGTTATCGCTTCGACAGTCCCTGGGGTATCGAACTCGTATACCAGTATGCGGAAACCGAAACCGACGAGAACGCACCGACCATAGATGTGAACTATCAGGGCGTACATCTCGACGGTCTTTATCACTTCGATAACGACAGCAATATCACACCATACCTGGCGTTTGGTGGCGGTTGGGCTGAAGTAGAAAACGATGCAACTTCCGGAACCAATGACGAAACCAACCTGAACGCTGGCGGCGGCGTCAAAATTGCGTTAAACGACCTGCTGTCGCTGCGTGGTGACCTGCGCGCTTTTCGCGAATTCGACGAACACCATGTTGATC
>JBATGO010000145.1:0-4983 GCA_049665845.1 Pseudomonadales bacterium
ACTGCTTGGTGCAGCGGCCGGATTTAATCAGCCTGGTCGGGATAGGTGCCCGCACCGGCCATTTCTGCACCATGGTGATTTCATGGTTACGATCTTTTGAGTCGAGCAAACGCGCAATGATGGTATCGACATGGAAAGAGCCTTCCTGGATCCAGTCAACTTTATAGGTATCGCCAAGCTGGAAGGGCACCATTATCTTGTGGCTGAAACGTCCTTCCTGCACCACGCCAAGCACGTCACCGGCGTGCACGGTATCGTTCACCCTGGCCTTGGCTGAAAAAGCCCATTTTTCATTGCGCTCAAGCGCTGGTGCTTCGGCGCCGCGCAACAAAAACCGGCCATTCATGAGTTCCAGGCGATGCAAGGGGCTCTGTAAGCCGTCGAATACCTGCCTTAACAAACCGGGACCCAGTTCAACCGATAGCAGTTCCCCGGTTTGTTCCACACCGTCACCAATCGCAACGCCTGCAGTGTCTTCAAAAACCTGGGCATCCGCGCGGTCGCCCGTTACACGCAAAATCTCTGCTTTAAGCCTTTCCGAGCGGCTGTCTTGCGCGCTGGCGGGGTGGATATAAACCACCTCATTTTTTTTCAACGGCCTGCCATTAACACTGTCAGCAACAGATTTAATAGTGACGACATCATCATTGATGGCAACTACCTTGGCGCTGAATTTTTCGGCGACGCTGCCTGCGAGCTTTTCGGCAGCAATATTATGCTCGGTTGTCATTGCTGGCCTCATTAAAATCCAGTGTTTGCGGCATGCAGGAAGTAACAAGATTGTCGAAGCGTTCTGCACCTGTCGTCGAGTTACATTGACTCCACTGTTCAATCAGGTTCCACTTCAAGAGGTAAAGTACGACCCTGGCAAGTCCATTCGGATCCCGGGGTGAGCAGTTACTGAAAAAATCCCAAATGGCTTTCAGTAATACTTTTTCAAGTGAATAACTTTCACCTGCACAAAGGAGCTGGTTGACTTGCGGCAAAAAGGTGAATCGATTTTCAAGTTTGAAGCAGGGCGCAGCCCAGTTGGTTCGAATATGATGCACATAGCGCCCGTAGCCCCAGTTATTTGTTGGCGGCGCAGCTTCGCCATCTCTCCTGCGACGTAACGCAGCGATAATTGTGCGAATGTCCATGCGCCAAAGCAACCAGTACTTGATATCCAGGCAGGAAATTTCATCCACAAAACGGTTCGCCGCGCTAACAAGCTGTTCTTCATCGACATCGAGACGGATGTCTCCCCAATAAAAAAGCCGAATGAACTTCTCAAGCCATATGTAATCATCAAACTGCAGCATGTTCATACGTTTTTGCAGCTGTACGTAGGAGATCGACAGCCGCTGATACTTGAACGGATCGACAAGATGGGGCAGCGAGCAGATCAGCTCGGTATAGTCAGGAGATGTCACGCGACGACGCCTTCCAGCAAAGCCCTGAATCTTGGCTGCAGGTGCATCAGAAGTAATTTGGTGAGTGCTTCATCAGTTAACTCGATTACAATTTCTCCATCCTGGAGTGAAAAAGTAATGCCCTGTTTGTCCGACAGGCCGGCCTTGAAGGTAACTTCCGACTTAAGCAGTTTCCGGGTGACCTCGGAAAGGACTTCAACCAGCGGACCCTCTTTGAGTGAAGCGGGATTTTCGCGCAATTCTTCCAGCCCCATCACCTTGGCTGGCAGTGTGATTTCCATTTTTTCGTCAGGAACATTGGTATTGGAAGCCGCACAGAAGAGCAACTGTTTTAAAGTATCGGGAGATTGCATTTCATGATGTATCAACCCTTTTAATTGCGCTGCAAATTGATTGGACAGTTCGTCTTTCAGGCGTAACTTGATGTCCCGGAAGGCAACCAACAAGGATTCCTTGCCAGCGTTGCGAATGAACTCGGATTCCTGGTTCGCCTCGGCCAATAGTTTCCTGGCTTCCTCCTGTGCCTGCTCTACGATCCAGTCGGCGCGCTTTTCAGCATCGCTTATTATTTTTACCCCTTCATCCTTGCCAGCTTTAACACCTTTATCTTTTAGTAAGGTGATGAGCTCCTGTATGCCCCGGGAATCTTCAGTGGTATTGATAGCATCTGACATAACAAACCCCTCAAGCCGGCAATGAGCCGATCAAAATCAGGGAGAATACGAAAGCGAAGACGGAAAATCCCTCCACCATTGCCGCCGGAGCGATGCTGAGCCCAAATATTTCCGGCTTGTTTTTCGAAGCATTGATTGCTGCGACAAGTACCTGGCCCTGATAGGCCGCGCAAAACAGCATGACCAATCCGCTTAAAAAACCGATCGCAAAAATACCCGGCGCATTGGTGACGGTAATTTCCCTGTTCAAGGCAAACATAATTACAATGCCCAGAATCACCTGGGTTGAAGGCATGGCAGCGAGGCCAATATATTTGCCATGGCCTCGCTCTGTGTCCAGCAGGGCGCCAGCCGCCGCCTGGCCTGCCCTTGAGCATCCCTGCGCACTGCCGATCGCGCCGAGGGCCATCGGCGCAAACAAGCCGATCCAGCCCAAAGCAATTATAAAATTATCCATACCGTTTCCCTCATCGCGTATATCAGTGATTCTTTTTGAAGGCTTCAAACGGGTAGCCCTCACCTTCAATACCCCAATTATAAAATTCCAGCATGTTCAGGCGCAGGCCGTGAATGACGCCACTCATGATCGCCAGAATAAAATTCAATATATGCCCGAAAAGCACGATCAGCGTGAACAATATGAAGCCACCGGCTGCGACTGATTCGCTGGCGCTGACCGCCAGTTGATTGAATGTCACGGCCAGTGATGCACTCGAGAGGCCCAGCGCAAACAAGCGCATATAGCTCAATACGTCGCCAAAAGCCTTGGTTAGCTTGTAGAGAGCGAGAATACTATCGAAAAATCTGAGACCCAGATCAGCAACGGAATGTATTTTCCGCTCGCTGCTGAATAACAAAATGAGCACGAGGCCAGAAATAAACACCAGGCTGGCAGGCGAGTAGGGGCTTATGGGCCCGCCAGTTTGCAGGTATTGCAACCACAGCATGTAAGCACTGCTTATCGCGATTGCCCAGCCTGCGCTTGATAACGACTTTAACGTACTTCGATTCTGCCATCCTGCAACGACATTAGCTGCAACCAGATGCAGTACTCCTATTCCTATAGACAGTTGCATCATGACAGAAAAATTATTGATATCCAGGATTTTCAACTTGTACAGCAGGCCATTTTCATCGAGTGATATGCCGAAATAGCTGCCAATCATCACGCCATAGATTGCCGAGGCCGCAACAATAACAGTGGCCATATTACGAAGACGAAGACTTCCCCGGGTACTGCCAAGTTTTTTCCAGAAAAAGGCCAGTAGTGCGCCCAATACAGCCGCGTAGCCGGCGTCAGAAAGAATAACCGCGAAAAAAAGTGAAAAAGAGAAAAAGATGATGACAGATGGATCCCATGAGTTGTAGCCGGGTAGTTGAAAAAAAGACACGGCGGTTTCGCCGCCACCGAAGCGATCGGTGTTGCGCAACAGCGTCGGGGGGTTATCTGTTTCATCGGGATCCGTCAGCGAGTAGGCGATATTAGATGATTCTCTCAGTGCTTCAAGTTTCAAAACAGAGGATTCGGAAACCCAGCCACTCAGGGCAAAAATATCGTCCTGGTCGAGGGTCAAGCCAGCCGCCCTGGTCATCCTGGCCAGATTGATCGTTTTATCCAGGGAGTGGGTGAGTGGTTTTATCCAGCGTGTAAGTGATTCACGTTCTGCGTTGAGGTCCTCAAGCTTTACCAGGGCTGCATCGAGGTCTTCGCCAAGCTGGGATAAGCTGCGGCTGCCCACGTGTACACGGGTAAACGGAACCTCCTCTTCATTGGGCTCGTTTTTTGCAATTACCAGGAGGAAATAAAAATTATTGGACTCCTTGAGTATTTTCCAGGGCAGTCTTACGTTGTCGAGCATGCTTATTTTTGAGATCGGCACCAGGTAAAACCAGAGGCGATAACCGGATAGTTCCGCCAGGTCGGGATAGACAAAATCGCCCCATGGTTGCAGATCCTTCATGCGCTTCCTGAGCAGTTCTATTTCATCAATTGTAGCGGCGCGCGCTCGTTTATTATTCAATATTTTTCCGATTAGTTGTTCCTGGTGAAGCTCTCCTTTGGGTATTTGCAGCCGGCGTTTAGATGGTGAATTTTTTAAATAGCTGAGCGCCTCCCGGAGTTCCTCATAGCGGTTGGCATTCGCTTCTTCCTTGAATTCGTTGAGCGGAATGATGTGCACAAAGCCCTGGTCCTGGATAGCTTCCAGCGCTTCATTCTTGGAGTCTAAATCTCCCAGTAAAACCAGCTTTTTCAGTTTTTCGATGGACATCTAGAACTCTCCGCCAGCGCCCTGGCCCTGATGTTTTTGCTTGGCGAGCTTAGAGCGCACCACAGCAGCCCGGTCCTGGTCAGCCAAAAATATGCTGATCTGTTTGATATTTTTTCGACTTCGCGGCATCAATACTTTTGAGAATAAATTGACTCGTTGTGTAATAGTTTGGGTCGCTTTTTTTATTCTATTTAAACGCTCTGCCAATATATTTTCTTCGATTTTAAGTTTAACAATATGCTCCAGTGAACTGGCAACTTCATCTACCCAGTGGGGGCGTGCGAGATAACTGTAATGTTTGCGCCTGTACTCGACCTGACCAAGCCTTGGCAAAAGGGTGCCTAATAAATTCTCGGATTCTATTTGCAAGCCCGTTATTTCCACCAATCCCGAGAGATCAATATTTTCAATCGCCATCATGGGAAGCCGCTGGTAGACGCCCTGTTGTATAGCAGCAAGTTGCTCCTGATGTTCCAGCAATTGCGTTTCGTGTTTTTTGGCCTCAAAAAGCAATTGCTTCTGTTTTAGCTCCAGTGAGGGCAGGTATTTTTCGTAGCTCCTGAATTTGTTTTTTTCTGCACTCAGGGCGCTTTTGTTCAGTGCCAGCTTTTGCATGCTAGCTATCCC
>JBATGO010000146.1:0-13712 GCA_049665845.1 Pseudomonadales bacterium
TGAAGCTGCAATCCTGCCAATCGCTCGAAGAAAAACTCAACCGCCAACTCCTGCTTCGAGCCCTTAAATTGGGGTCAGAGTAAAAATTAAAAAATAAACTTTACACTGACCCCAAACTCTGGGCGAGGTCGGCGATGATGTCGTCGATGTGTTCAATGCCGACCGACAGGCGCATCATCTCGGCGCTGACGCCGGCCTGCTTTTGTTCCGCTTCGCTCAGCTGCCTGTGTGTTGTGGAAGCCGGGTGGCAGGCCAGGCTTTTGGCATCACCGATATTGACCAGCCGCTTGAACAGCTTGAGCGCGTCGTAGAATCTCACGCCCGCATCAAAGCCGCCTTTCAAGCCAAACGATAAAATACTCGCGGGTTTGCCGGCACAATATTTTTTCGCGAGCGTGTAATAGGGCGAATCGGGTAAACCGGCGTAGCTGACCCACTCAACCTTGTCGTGCTTGCCAAGATAGTCAGCCACTGCCAGCGCATTGTCACAGTGTCGCTCCATGCGCAGCGACAGGGTCTCGAGACCCTGCATGAGCTGGAACGCGTTCATTGGCGACAACGCCGCACCGGTGTTGCGCAATGGCACTGTACGCGCCCTGCCGATAAAGGCGGCTTCTGCAAACGCTTCGGTATAAACCACACCGTGATACGCCGGTTCCGGCTGGTTCAACACCGGAAAGCGCGCAGCATTTTTCGCCCACGGGAATTTTCCGGAGTCGACAATGACGCCACCGAGCGACGTGCCATGGCCACCCACATACTTGGTAAGCGAGTGCACGACAATATCGGCACCGAAGCTTATCGGCTTGCACAGCACCGGCGTTGCAACCGTGTTGTCGACAATAACCGGCACACCTTTGTCGTGCGCAGCTTTCGCAATAGCTTCGATATCGACAATATTGCCCGCCGGGTTGCCGATACTTTCGCAGAAAACGGCTTTGGTTTTATCGTCGATCAACGCGGCAAGGCTTGCGGCGCTGTCGTCCTTGGCAAAACGCACGTCGATGCCGAGCCTGGGCAGCATGTGTGCGAACAACGTATACGTGCCGCCGTATAACTGCGGTGTTGAAACGATGTTATCGCCCGCCTCGGCAATGGTCAGGATCGCGTAGTTGATCGCCGCACTTCCCGAACTCAGGGCGAGGCCTGCGATACCACCCTCCAGTGCAGCCATACGCTGTTCGAGCACATCGTTGGTCGGGTTCATGATACGTGTATAAATATTGCCAGGCACCGCGAGATTGAACAGGTCGGCGCCGTGCTGGGCGTTATCAAACTCGTAGGCCACGGTTTGGTAGATCGGTGTTGCGACCGCGTGGGTGGTTGGGTCGGTCTCGTAACCGTGATGAATGGCAAGCGTTTCGTCTTTCATTGCAGCTCCTCGGTAATTGGTTAATTTTTAATTTGGGGTCAGTGTACTGTTCAAAAAATAATTTTTACACTGACCCCAAAAACTGCAGGTAGTGCTGGAGTACGGCGTGCGGGTCTTCGACCTGGGGATAGTGGCCGATGGTGGGCAGGCGTGCGAGGTAATCGAGCCTGCCCTGCAGCTGCTGGTAGCGCGCGATCATGTGCTCGCCTGAGACCGGGTCGACCGACCCATTGATCAACGCAATCGGCACAGGCGAACTCTGCAAGGCTGCAACCCAGCGCTCGCGGTGGGCTATGCGATCGTTGATATAGGTAATCAGGTTGTGGAATATGTGCCTGCCATCATTTTCGGAAATGATGTGCCAGAAAGTCAGCAACTCTTCATCGGAAGGCTGCGTGTCGGGACCGAACACCTTGCGAAAACTGCGTGCGAAACTTTTATAACCACCAAGTTTGTTAACCAGCGGGCCGAATGGACTCAGTAACAGTTTTTGTGTCAGCAGCGCACGATGCGTTTCGGGAAACAGTCCACCGTTCAGGAAACAACATGAACGCCACGAACCGGCGCCATTGCCATCGAGCTGGCGCGCGAGCAATTCCTGGGCGACAGTATCACCATAGTCATGCGCCAGCACATGGAAACTGCCCAGCGATTTTTTCTGCACCAGCGCTTCGATAATATCGGCCTGCAAATGAATCGTGTATTCGCGATTATCGGGCTTGTCGGAAAAACCAAAGCCCAGCATGTCGAGTGCGACCAGCCTGTGCCCTTTGCGCAACCCCGGCCACAACGCATGCCAGTCCCAGCTGGAGGTCGGAAAACCGTGGATCAGCAGGATTGTATCGGCACCGGAGTCTCCCTCGTCGCGCACAAAAATCCTGTAATCGTTAATCTCCAGATAAGCTCCCTGCGCACGCCATTGCCCGACGCCTGAAGCCGCACCTGTATCGATAGCACTGGACTGCAGGAAATCTGTCATCATGAACTCGTTGTCAAAAAGGACAGCCGGTCAGCCGTGTTGCATAACGCGGGCATCAGGTCGATTCGTCTCCAATACCTTGTGCCGGCATCTGCCGGATATAGACATCCCGCTTGGGATAGGGAATTTCGATATTGTGCTCGCCCAGCGCCTTGTAGGTACTCATCAGCAAATCGTGCACAATCTTGCCGCGATCTTCGGGCCTGTCGATCCAGCAGAGCAAGTCAAAATCGAGGCTCGAAGCGCCAAAGGCACGCAAACGTACTCGTGGCTCGGGAAAATCAAGTGTATCGGGATGCGACTTGCCGATCCCTCCCAGCAAGGCCACGACTTCATCCACATCGGAGCCGTAGGCCACACCAACCGGTACCGCGATGCGCATGGATGGCGTCGAACCGCCACTTTCGTTAACAATCTTGGCTGCGCCAATAACGCCGTTGGGGATGGTAATTTCCACATCGCCGCGTGTCATGATACGCGTGCTGCGAAGACCAATACTGACGACCTTGCCGCGCTCACCCGAATCCAGGTTGATGTAATCACCCAGCTTGTAAGGTGCGTCTGCGACAATAAAAAACCCTGAAAACAGGTTGCCCAGTGTGTCCTTGGCAGCGAAACCTACCGCGATGCCCACGATGCCTGCAGAGGCGAGCCAGCCCACCGGGTTGATTCCCCAGATCATCAGCAATACATAACTACCAAACAGGATGACCAGCAGTTTGCCGGTAAGATCAAACAGTGGCACCGTACGCGATTCGATAATCCTGAAACGATGCTCGCTGGAAAACGTTTCCAGCAAAATCGAGGTAAGTTTCAGCGCGGCCATCATCCAGCTAAGGATTATCAGAGACAGCACAATATTGATCAGCACGCCTTCACCGCGCGGAAAACTGGCCAGCGCGATCGCGAGCGTTACGCCAAACAGGAAAATGGTGTTGAACACCGGCTTGCGCAATGCTTCAAGGATAGAATCGTCCGCCGCGGTATTGGTCAATCCCGCCGCACCGTGCAAAACACGAAACAATACGCCGCGCAGCAACCAGGCAATAATGAAAAACACCAGCACGGTAACCAGCGCGGCGAGTACCGGATAGCCCGATAACAAAATCCACGCCGGTTCCAATGCTTCGGGTATCAGGGAATTGATATCGGGTAACTGCTCGGCGACTGTCGCGCTTTTGGCATCGACGTTTTCGGCCGCGGCGTTTTCGGCCGCGGCGCTGGCAGCCCCGGCCGGTTCGCTTGCCTTGCCCTGGGCGTTTTGCAATTTCTGTATCGCTGCAGGATTCATTGTTATAGCTTGCACTCGAAAAGTTTGACGTTAAACGTAATTAAACCGGAAGTGTCGCGCCAGCGCATTGACCCCCGGCGGCTAAATCCGCACTTCCACCAAACCGCCGCCCAGCGCAAAATGCACCCAGCTCGAAACTACCTGCTTTCCGGTCGCTTTTGCAAGCCCGTCGGCGTAACAGGCTAACTGCCCTGCATATTGCAGCGCCACGCTTGCCCAGCCGCTTGCACCGACACTACCCGATTTATGGTCGATGAGTACCCAGCCCGCCTTCGTATCGAGCAGGCAATCAATCCAGCCCTGCACCTGTTGTCCCTGCGCATTGACATAGCGAATCGGGTGTTCCACTGCGATCGACACAGGCTGGAAGCGATCCTGCACAACGCCTGCAAACCGCACGCCGCATGCCTGCGCCATTGCAGGCTGCAGATGCTCGAGCATACCGTGTTGCTGCAGGATGTATTGCGCGTCCGGGCCGCCCGCTAACGTGGTGGCGATCACCGCATGCAGTGCAGAACCGAGCTTGGCGGGCTCGTAATCACCCTGTACCTGCAGCGGTTCGCCCAGGGTAATAATCTCGCCGATTGCAGCATGCGCGCATGACCCGCCATCATTTGCCGCACCCGTCTGCTGCGTTGAAAGTGCAGCAACCCCGGAAGGCGAAAGGCGAAGCGGCAGCAGGTCACCGGCTGGTTCGGCAACCCGAATCCACTGCGGCGAAAAAATGGCAGGCTCATATTCAATGTCACTCGCGGCGCTGTAGACACTGCTGCAACACTGCGCGACAGTACCGCAGGGCAAGGCCAGCGTATCGCCGGCAGGCAGCAGCACCCCGGTATCCACGCAGTGCATCCAGCGCTCTGCGCCGGGTTTTTTCGGTAGTGGAATGACCAGCGCATCGCGCGCCCGGGTAACTGTCACGTAAAGCAGCCGCTTCATCTCTTCTGTTTCTGCAACCTTCGCGCGCATCGCGCGCTCGCTGCCGGCAAGGCGCTCCAGCAACGGCGTGTTGGGTTTCTTCGCGTTACTGAAATCACACCAGTACTCGAGGCGACGCCCGCCCAGCGTGTCGTCGAGATCGACTGCACCTTCACGCGCCAGAACGCCGAGCCCCCATATGCGCGGTTTCAGTTCGCTATCGAGATCGGCGGCAATCACCACCGGCCACTCGAGACCCTTGGCACCGTGATGCGTAACCAGCTGTACGGCATTGTCACCGCCGCCATCGGCCTGCGTATCCAGCTCCTCTTCGGCCAACTGTTGCAGCCACAGGACCAGGCCAAGTGTGGAAACCGGTTCGCTGAAGGTTGCAGCGCGGCTTTCGTATGCTTCGGCGTGTGCGACCAGTACAGCGAGATTATCCAGTCGATGTTGCGCTGCCGCCTGATCCGGGCCCCAGCGGTACACCGTCTTGCGCACATCTGCCGCTTCGAGTGCAGCGCGCAGTGCTTCCACTGGTGTCAGTAACGGCAATCGCGCGCGCATTGCCCTGAGATTTGCCACCGGATGCCCCGCTACACCTTCCAGCCATTGCGCAGAAAACTGCCCCGCTTCGGCCAGGTAAGCGAGGCGCTCGGGGATCCACGCTTCAGGCGACTCGCAACTGTGCAGGCTGTGGATTTCTGCACTGGCCAGCGTATCGCGCGGGTCCAGCAGCCGGCGCAGGCAGGCCATCGCCAAACAGCCCTCTGCCGTTTGCAGCAAACCGCTGCGCTTGTAGTGCAGTGGCGTACCGCTAGCCGCGAGCGCGGTGGCAGCTTCAGCAAGATTGTTGTTGGTGCGGCACAAAATCGCAATGTCGCCAGCGCGCACCGGGCGCCAGGCCTTGCGCTGTTTATCGTAAACCTGCCTGCCGCTGGCAAGTAATGCTGCCACGCCGGCCGCCAGCGCCGCAGCGCGTTCCTCTTTCTTGCCACCTTCCAGTGTCCATTGCTCGATACTCGCCTGTTTGATACCCGTGGGCGCGTCCTGCTCACGCTTTGCGTGTAACACCACTTGCTCGCGCGGCAGGGTATTGTCGAAGGCAGGTGCGAACAAGGCATTCGCATAGGCGACCAGTGCGGGTGTCGAACGCCAGGAATCTTCCAGTATCTGCGGCGGCGAACCTTCGCTGAGTACGCGCGCGACCACAGCGTGCATTAATGCCGGGTCGGAGCCGCGAAAGCCGTAGATTGACTGCTTGATATCGCCAACCCAGATGACATGCTTTATGCAGCGCGAAAGCTTGAGAAATAGCGCCAGCTGGATCGGACTGGTGTCCTGGAATTCGTCTACCAGTAAAAGCTGGAACTCCTCACGTAGCGCTGTACTGACGATCGGGTTGTCGAGCAACGCGTAAACGCGCTGCTCCTGGTCGACAAAATCGATCAGGCCCTTGCACATTTTCAGTGCCTCATAGGCATCCATGGTGCGCGCGGCAATCACAAACAACTGTTCGGTGAACCAGCGAATATCCTGTTGCAGGCCGGGATGCACATCGATGTCGGCAGCCACCTGCTGTACCTGCTCTGCATGCGCACGCGATTTTGCACCGGGTGCCGCATCGACCAGCGCGAACCAGGTCGCCCATTTCATGCGCCCGTTGCGCAATGCATTGCATACTTCGCGCAAACGATCAAGATAGTCGCTGGTGGTTTTGGTAGCGTCACCGACCTCTTCGCGCGACGCTTCGATCGCATGCAAAGCCTGCATAACCGCCTCGAGCAAGCACTCATCGAGCTTGCGTTGCGCGGGTTTACGAAAATGTTGTAGCAGTGAGTCGGCGCTGGCCACACCCTGCGCTGCAACGGCTTGCGCTGCCTGGTTGTTGGCTCGTGCCTGCACAATGATATCGCGCACGTGCTTGCGCCACTGCAAGCGCTGTTGGCGGTCATTTCTGTCGACCACATCGAGACGCCGCGCAGCGCGATTCATCGCTTCTATAAGGCCGGGCTCATCGGACAACACCGACTCCATTGCGCTGTTCAGCAACAGGGCATTATCGGTGTCGTCGATTACCTTGAGATCCGGTGGCAAGCCCGCTTCGAAAGCAAAGCGCTGCAACAGCTCACCGCAAACGCTGTTCACGGTGCCGATCACGGCCTGTTCCATCTGGTTGGCCAGCACCAGTTCACCTGATTCGATCAGCCGGCTGCGCACCCGCTCTTTCAACTCGCCAGCCGCCAGGCGCGTAAACGTGGTCGCCATCACGCCGTGCGGTTCGACTTTATTTGCCGCCAGCATTTTGCCCAGCGTTTCGGTCAGCGAATAGGTCTTGCCGCTACCGGCGCCGGCGCTGATAAACGTGATGTTGTTGTACATGGAGCCGTTCACGTGTTTTCGGGCCAGCCGGTCAACACGCCGTAGTCGCTAAAACTGTCGCTGGAATCCGGCACAGCCAATGCGCCTTCCGGTGGTATCGAGCGCTGATCGGGCTCAATATGCAGGGCGGTCACTTCGAATAGCCCTGCGGCCTGCTGGGCGTTGCGCCAGTGCCAGGTGGTTTCAAAACGCTGCCACAGTTTTGCCCAGTTTTCACAAGCTTCACTCTGCACTATTTCCGCGTTGGGAAAAAGCTTGTGATCGAGATTGAGCATATGCGCATCGCTGGCAATAAAATAACTGAGGTTGGCATTGCGCGCCGCACCGTCCGACTCGCTGCGCAGGTACGCGTACACGGCAAGCTGCAGGTAGTTGCCTTCACGCAGGTTGGTGCGCTGGTAGCGCCGCCCGCCCCATTTCACGTCGACAATAATCTCCTCGCCCAACTCGCAGCGTGCGAGCAGGTCGATATAGCCGGCCAGTTGGCCGCCGCAGAATGGCGCACGCGCATGGCACTCGGTTTGCACGCTTTGCACACCCGCCTGCTGCAAATGCTGCAGCAGCGCCTGCAATGCCTCCTGCACTCGCGCAATAAACTCCGCGCACTCGGCCTGCCTGCCGCTGGCGAGCAGGGTTGCCCCTTCCTGCTCAATCAACAGGGGCAATTGCTGATCGAGCCAGCTTGTCGCTACCGCACGGTCGACGCGCTGAATATTTTCATGTGCGGCAAAAAACCGTTCGATCAGCCGGTGCACGATATTGCCGCGCAGACGACCGCCATCGCTGAGCGCTTCGATCATACCCGGGCGAATGCGCGCGGGGTACCTGAGCAGCCATTCGTAGGGACTGTACAGGTAGGCCGACAGACTGGAATAGGATTCGGTGTCACGTGCGGGAATGTCAGTTCCCGCGGGGAGCTGCCACCAGCGCGATGCCGCCGGCAGCGTTTGCAATGACACATCATCAAATGGTAATTGCAGCAACTCGCGCGCCTCGACACTATCGAACTGGTATTCGGGCAAGCCGCTAACGTTCGCACTAAGGCGATCCCAAATTGGGTGATGTCTATCGACATCGTCGTGCAGGACGAGTACGCAGCGCTCGGACGCACACAATATCGGCCGCAGCCAGGCCTGGCCGAGCCAGTCCAGTTGCGCTTCCTCCGTTTGCAACTCTACGCCCGCGGCAAACAGTGCGTCGCGCTCTACTGCCGACCATGGCCAGCGCCCCACGCGATCGCTGGCCTGGCAATCCCACCAGATAACTTCCTGTACGGGTTGGTGAAATGCGCCGCTGTGCTGTGCACGCAGAACCGTTGCGCGGCCGGGCCGCAACTCGGCCTGGTGATCGGCCAGCGCCGCGCCGCTGCCTTTGACATCATCAAGCAAGCGCAGCACGTTATCGCGCGTCAACTGCGCACGCCCGGCTGCGCGCAGACGCTCCAGCGCGGCTATAAATTCCTGCGCCTGGCTGATGGCGACCGCATAATAATTGCGTGTGGCGGCGTCGGCTTCCTGTTCGCGGCTGCCGAGTAGCCAGTCGAGTACGCGCTGTGTGCGCTCGCTCAATACCTCGAAAGGCGCACCTGCTTCCACCGCGTAGCGCTGCGGTTCCAGCCAGAAACGGATTGCGTCAGACAGCGCCCCACGTTTTTCGGTTTCGGTATCTGCAAGTGTGCCGGCTACGACTTCACACCAGCGGTCGCTACCAACACCGGGGCTTTGCGTTACGCAGCGTGCCAGCCTGCGTCTTGCGCGAGCCGGCAGCGGGCCTTTGGCTTGCGCTAAAAATTGCAACAGTTTTCCGGCATCCAGTGGCGCCCAAAGTAGTTCCAGCGCAAGCGGCAACACCTGAAACAGTGGCCGCGCCGAAGACCGTGCATGGAAACCCACTCGCGGCTCACCAAGGCTTGCCAGCGCTTCGTCGAGCAACGCACCGCGCGACTCGGCGAGCAGTGCAGGCTGCTTGCCCTGCCCTGCCAATGTACTTGCATGCGCTGCAAGCACTACTGCGGTATCGCTGGCCACACCGCTGCGCAGTGCGAACACGCTGTGATCTCCTTTTAGCGCAAGCGTACTGGTTTGTGCATCAAGCAGATAGCGCTGCAGGGCATGCAAATCGCTGCCAGGCTGCGCAGCCGGCGCCACTATCGCTGCTTCGCTGACCGGCGCGCCGATCGCCGCAATGAGCGACTGCAACAAGGCAGGAAAATCGACCAGCCTGTCTTGCAGGATTATGGATTCAATAGCGATCACGTCGCTATCCAGCAGGTCGATAACACGCTGGATACGCTGGCCGGTATTGAAATCAACCTGTCCTGCTGCAAGCAATTCTACAGCCGCCATATCCAGGAGTCGCTGCGGCGCGTTGTCGGCGAAACGGCCTTGCCAGCCGGCGAGATACCACTGGTCTCGCCACTGCAACAAGGTACGCGCAACAGAAAACGGATCAGCTTGATAGGACGCTGCATAAAACGCAGCCGGGTGGCAGGTCTCTTCGAGACATTCCAGGTACTGGATCAAGCGGCGGCTAAACGGCGCATCGTCTGCAGCAAGGCCAAGCCTGGTTTCCAGCAGCGACAGCAAACCCTGCGGGCCGACGCTTGCCTCGCCCAGCGCATCGCAAAATACCGCAGCTTGCGGGCCATCGCCCTGCAGGCTAAGTGCTACGCGTATTTTATTTATCTGCACCGGAGCCTAGCCGCCGGGATCACTGCGTGGTACCGCGATAAATTTTTCCTTTGCCAGTACCGTCTCGCCATCCCAGCGATAGGCCACCAGTTTGCCGCCGGGTTTGGCAACGCTGTAATCCAGGCAGGCGATATTGGGTGCCAAAGGCTCGGGCTCACCCTTCAACCAGTAATGGCCGAGAAAAACCGGCTTTTGCTTGTGGCTGTATTCAACCAGGTGGTCGCCTTCGATGGGGTCGTCGGGTATGTCCGTTTCAGCTTCTTCGGGCCCCATGAAGGCGGCTGCGTAGGTCGACGCATCGCTCCACCATTTAATGCGCATGCGATGGCGCGTCTTGCCGCCAGCGTCGGTGAATTTTAACCCTTTGGGCAGGGGTATCTCCTTGCCCTTGAGCAGGATTTCAACCGCCTCGAATTCCCAGCTTTCCTTGTCGCTCGCGCTGTGAAGTAGCGCTTCATTCAATCGTGGCGCGCTGCTGTAGCTTTCCTCGATGCGTGCAATAGCGACCGGGTCCCAGCAGGCATGTACCGCACGAATACCCTGCAGTTCCAGCCAAAGCGGCAGGGTTTTAAACCACTTGATAGCGTCACGCCATGCAGCGGCATCATTTTCGTAGGCATCGAGAAAGGCGCGGTGCTGGCGGATATTACCCGGCGTTCGCTCGCGTAAATACCCTTTGGCAAGAGCCCCGGGATCGCGCGGCGTGTAGTAGGCGATCGCGTTAAATTCATGGTTACCCATAACCGCCAGCGCACTGTCCTGCTCAACCATGGCGCGCGCTATATCCACCACTTCGCGCTGTGCTGCACCGCGATCGACAAAATCGCCGAGGAAAATAATTTTGCGGGTGGAATGTCGATATACACCCGCATGTTCCCGGTAACCAAGCGTTTGCAGCAACGCGCGCAGGGTCGCCGCTTCGCCGTGGATATCACCGATTATGTCGTATGACTGATTAGCCATTGCTATCCTGAAACCCGCCAAGCCAATTCGCGTTTGCGCTCCCCGGTGGATCGTAATTCATGCGCCTAATGCACAGGCCGCGGCGCTCAACGCCTGGCTCACGGTGTAAAGGGGCCATTGCCGCTCGACCGGCCGCCATTAAATGCGCTACAGTCTTCGCTGGCCGCAACGCCGCTTTACTAAGCACTACGAGCGGCCCGGGAGGGAGATCTATGTTAACCGAAAGCTACCGAAAATTGCTTGAACAATGGGAAACAAACGCGCGTATAAAGACCGACCTGGAGTCTGAAAGCATTGCGATGTCGCGCAACGATTCTGTGAAGCTTGCGGCCCTTGCCGAGATCTACTCGCTACCAAAGGCCGAAATTATCGCGCAGCTGCTGCACGTCGCGCTGGGAGACCTAGAAGAGCAGATGCCCTATGTGCCAGGCAGCAAGGTTATTCGCGTAGAGGAAGGCGGTAACGTCTACGAGGATATCGGGCCCATGCCGCGCTATCTCGCTGCGCAGAAAGCCCTGAAAAAAAATAGCTAACCAGCCGCTGCCATCTGCAAAATCTGCCTGAACTCTGCGGGCCTTACAGGCTGCACAGAGAGCCTGCCCTGCTTCAGCAATACCATGTCCTGCAGCGCCGCAGTTTGCTTCAGGGTCCTGAGCGAAACCACCTGCTCGAACTTTGTTTCGAACGCAACATCTACTGCCACCCAGCGCGGTTGATCGACCGATGATTTTGCATCGAAATATTTGCTTTTCCTGTTGAACTGGAAAGGATCGGGATAAGCCGCCCGCACGATTTTTCCGCTACCCGCCACGCCTACATCCTTGCAACTGCTGTGGTATATCAGTACGCGGTCGTTTTTTTTCACCTCATCGCGCAACAAATTCCTGGCCTGGTAATTTCGGATGCCTTGCCACACCGTAAATTCCTGTGACGCTCTCGCCAGATCATCAATGCTGAATTCACCAGGTTCGGTCTTGAACAACCAATAGCGCACCTTCTTCTCCGCTAAATTCCCGCAAACAGCGAGGATTATTTGTTCTTTATGCCGGTTTCAGGCCGCAACGCGGAGCATCAGCCCGGCGCTTGCAGCCAGGCCGATATTTGACGATACACTTCAGGTCTGTTCAAGAGTTCGAGGTGGCCCATCCTGTATCCGACCCATTGGTGGCTCGCTGGAATCGCCAGCGTTCGTGCGCTGTCTCTGTGTTGTCCAAGCGCGCTTTCAACAGGCACAAGTCCGTCTCCAACCAATCGATCGCTTACAGCGTTGCGCGCTGCCGAGAGCACCGCGGCGGCAGCGTAGCACTTCACGCCAACAGGTAAAGGCGCTATTGCTTCGCTTTCCAATATCTTGCCATGGCGTAAGTCAGTGATCCCCGCGCTGCGCGACTTGCTTAAACGAGTGATCGGCATCGAGTAGGGACTCATGTTCATAATAAGATCGAGACCATGGCCACCGCGCTCTAAAGGCGCGCCGTGATGTGGCGTACCCAGAAATACCAGCTTGCGCAACAGCCTTGGCCACCTGTGCCCTGCTTCCAGCCCCTGGTGACATGCGCTGCGAGCGACAAGCCCTCCCATGCTGTGCCCAATAATAACGAGTTCATCGACCGTTGTTCCCCAATTGCCCATCAATCTTTCCAGCATCGCTGCAAACATGCGACCATTGTCCGCAATGTGCAGGCCGCTGTTGTATCGCAGGTAGAGCGACTGGTATCCGAATTCTTTAGCCAATGCTTCGCCATGATCGTGCCCTTTACGATTCCACTGCCGATCATTCATGCACAACCCGTGCACGAGGACCAGAAGTTTTTTTGCGGGTACGCAGTCGCTGTGCGGTGCGAAAACGTGCATTGGTGCACGCGGATCTACCCTCTGGCCGCGATATCGCAGGCTTATGTCGATGGCAATTGGATTCCCGGTACGCACAAGATAGTCGCCATACACACCATTCACCACCGATTGGTATGCGCCCAGCGCTGGCGATGATTCACCAGCGGGACACAATGGCGTCACACCCGAGAGGCCGGCTTCGACAGCACTTCCAACCAGACGAATACCCCCGCGGACGCTGCGATACACAATACCGGTAATACCACTCACGCGGCCATTCGTTGAAGAACCCAGGATTCCTGGCCGCCGCTGGATAGTGCGATGCATATTCTCTACAACTTCTGCGATCGTGTCTGTCGCATCGGTGGCCATACGCACTGCACCGCGCATATTGGCCAGTTGTGAACGATTCGGGACAGGCATCAAGAGGGTGCTCCGTTATAAGCAGAGTGGCAGCGGGAGCGCTCTCGCATAAACTTCAGTTAACACGTTTACAAAGCTTACGCCGCTATCGATACGCTATTACGCACAGAACAGTCAAACCTCGGCGGAGCTTATCACGGTTTACAAAATCAGGATGGTCAGGCTCATAACGTCCAAAAAGAGGACAAATAAAATTCGCTTTTTGATCGCTTGGGAAATGAAATGTTGGGCGGCGGTTATCGCCACGCTTCAGCCATCTGGTAATTTTGATCTTAGCTATTTATGCGCCTAATATGAGTCCCGAGAAACGGGGTCTCGTTTTGGGCAAGTCAAAAAATAATCAATATCGGATAATATATTGATGCGAAAGGAATGCTCACCAAATCGATATTTCAAATAATACAGAATCTCAGAACTTTTAGGGCTTCTACAGTCGACTGTATTAAACTTGTGAATTCAATTCTACGATATTTATCTTTTTCCACCCCATCAAAAAAGGATTTAACAAATGAATAGTAATTTCTGTTGCGCTGTGCTTCTCTCAGCGTTAAGCACACCCACTCTTGCATCTAATTTCAGCTACTCACATCTTGGAGTGGATCTTGGCCAAGTCAATCTTGACGACGACTTTATAATTGCTGGAGAAAAATATGATAGTTTTGGATTTTTCTCTTTAGGCGGCGGCTATCAATTTACTGACAATGTTGCTTTCTCACTAACTTCTTCCGCATATGCAACAGAGGAAGGTAACACTGAACTCACCGTTTCATTTGTAGAGATCTACCTGCATTTTCCAATCCCAGTTTCGGAAAGTGTAGATATAACACCGTTTTTTGGATATCGAAGAGATGAGGTTGAGGC
>JBATGO010000147.1:0-2874 GCA_049665845.1 Pseudomonadales bacterium
GCTTACAGCCGCTAACTCGCAACATGACAACGGTGCTGCATTGCACTTCGCCGCAGTGCTGCCGGCTGCGTGCAGAAGCGCTACCAGATAATTTGCAGCCCGAATACCAGCATTGCCAGCGATACCAGTGCGATTAGCGCACTGACGAGGACCACGCTCAAGCCGACTTTCGGCGCGTAATCCCCGGCGACTTGCCAGCCAGCCAGGATCGAATTGAAGCAGGCAAGCACCCACACGACGATCAGGAAGATACGGCTGATCCCGCCAGCCAGCCATGCCTCCAGCGCGGCGATGTCGGCACCGCGGCTGAGTGCGATGAACAGGCAAATCCCGAATATCACGAATACAGCATTGCTGCCGCGCTGGAACAGCCACTGTGTTACGCCCATACATACACTCCCGCTATTACGGCCAGAACCACGCCGCCTGCCAGCACTGCCCAGCTGATGCGCTGGCCTCCCTGCAGGTCTTCGAGAAAGCCCAGTTCCTGGACAATATGTTTCAGCGTCGCCAGGCTGTAGTAGCCAAACGATGCAAGCAGGCCCCAGGCGATAAACTGCGCAACAAAGCTGTTTGCCATCAGGTCTGTGAACCATTGCTGGCCTTCGGCAGACCCGTGGGTGCGATTTAACACGAGCAGCACGAAGCCCATGCCCACCCAGGAAATAACTGCGCAGATACGGTGCGTAATTGATGCAATTGCAGTAACCGGAAAGCTGAACTTGGTCAGGTCGAGATTGACCGGTCGGGAATCATTAGCTGGCATTGAGACTATTCCTGGCTGGTCGCGGCAGCTGCTGCGACGTTGCTTGGGATCGATAATTAATCCAAAAATATTTTCGGGCCATGCATTAACTTTTCTGGCGCAAACGGTTTTGACTGGTCGCCACTGACGCGGCGATAACGTGTGTGGTCAGCCCGGATAATCGCGCCTGGCGTGCCCGGTATAGAGCTGCCGGGGGCGGCCAATTTTAAATGGCGCCGAATGCATTTCGTTCCAGTGCGCAATCCAGCCCACGGTGCGCCCGACTGCGAAAATCACGGTAAACATGGTGGTCGGAATGCCCATCGCCTTGAGGATAATACCCGAGTAAAAATCGACATTCGGGTAGAGCTTTTTCTCGATAAAGTAGGGGTCTTCCAGCGCGATCTGCTCGAGGCGTTTGGCAATTTTCAGCAGCGGGTCATTGCTGATACCGAGTTCTTTCAATACTTCGTCGGCGGTCTCTTTCATGACCTTGGCGCGCGGGTCGAAGTTTTTGTAAACCCGGTGACCGAATCCCATCAGGCGGAACGGGTCGTTCTTGTCTTTCGCCCTGTCCACGAATTCGTCGATGCGTGATTCGTCGCCGATTTCCTCGAGCATGGTCAGCACCGCCTCGTTGGCGCCGCCGTGTGAGGGGCCCCATAACGCGGCGATACCCGCAGCGATACAGGCGAAAGGATTGGCACCGGAAGACCCGGTCAGGCGCACTGCAGAAGTCGAGGCGTTCTGTTCATGGTCGGCGTGCAAAAGGAAGATGCGGTCCATGGCCTTGGCCAGGGTTTTGCTCACCTTGTACTCCTCGCAAGGGTTGCCGAACATCATGCTGAGAAAGTTTTCGGCATAATCGAGGTCGTTGCGCGGGTACATGAACGGCTGGCCAATACTGTACTTGTAGCTCATTGCAGCGAGCGTGGGCATTTTCGCGATAAGCCTGAATGCCGCGATCTCGCGGTGCTCCTCATCGCTTACTTCCAGTGAGTCGTGGTAGAACGCCGACAGTGCGCCAACCACACCGCACAATATTGCCATCGGGTGCGCATCGCGGCGAAAGCCTGTGAAAAAAGTGCGCAGCTGTTCATGCACCATGGTGTGGCGGTGCACCGTAGAGATGAAATACTCTTTTTGCGCCTTGTCGGGCAAATCTCCGTACAGCAGCAGGTAGCAGGTTTCAAGATAGGATGAGTGTTCGGCAAGCTGCTCGATCGGGTAACCGCGATGCAGCAATACGCCTTTGCTGCCATCGATAAAGGTGATCGCTGATTCGCAGGCAGCAGTCGCGACAAAACCCGGGTCGAAAGTGAAGTAGTTGTTTTTCGCAAGCGGCTTGACGTCGATAACGTCCTGGCCCAGCGTGCCCGAATAGATCGGCAACTCTATGGTCGGGCCGTCTTTAATTGTCAGCACGGCTTTTTTGCTGGAAGTCTCGGGCATGCCTCGTTTCCTTTACTCTGACGGTTACGTTGAACTTTGACGGTTTCGTTGTACTTTAGCCTGCTACATTGTACTTTGGCTGTTACGTCGACTGTTCTTGCGATGTTGGCTGGATTTTCTGTTTCGCCACAAATAATGTAGCTAAAACAGTTGTCTGGAAGGTCCGCAGCGGGCTCCGCTCCATAGAAAAAACGGCCGCCAGTCCAAGCGCCAACTATAGAGCCGCGCGCTTTTTTGTCAATGCTGGCAGCGCCGCGAATATTTTCGGGGGCATTGAACCGGCGCGCTACTTGAACGTAAAAACACAGTGGCACGCCCTGATCGCGTTTGCCGCCCTGGTGTTGCGGTGCGTAGTTGCTGGCGCATGAAGCGCGGTGCGGTGTAAATACGCCGACTCGTGGCGTTTGATGCTGTTGGCAACGCTGGCCTATAATCCGCGCCTTCCCGACCGCGCTTGCCTGATCGAGGCTACAACAATGGTGCGTTGATGGGGGTGTGCCTCGCATGCGCCCCCGGTGCGTGCAGACTGCAAAATTGCCCGGCCAGTTTCGATGCGGCGCGATGTCCAGCGCAAGCCAAGTAAAGCTTGAAGTGAAATTTGCTTTAGCGGCGGTGCAGGAAAGATCGGCCAAATCGAAGCGCACCAGGATAGCCGAAGCTATACGCAAAGCTGTGCT
>JBATGO010000148.1:0-1907 GCA_049665845.1 Pseudomonadales bacterium
CCCTGGGACAGTATGCTTAACCGGCCGAGCCGCTTGAGCAAACTGCACCCTGACTACTAAACAATATCTACGCGATAATTTTTGCAACAACGCCGGCGCCAACGGTGCGGCCGCCTTCGCGGATCGCAAAGCGCAGGCCTTCATCCATCGCGATCGGTGCGATCAGCTCGACTTTCATCTGCACGTTGTCGCCCGGCATCACCATCTCGACACCGTCAGGCAATTCGCAGGCACCGGTCACATCCGTGGTGCGGAAATAAAACTGCGGGCGGTAGCCTTTGAAGAACGGTGTGTGACGGCCGCCTTCATCCTTGCTCAGCACATACACCTCGGCTTCGAACTTGGTGTGCGGGTTGATGCTGCCCGGCTTGGCCAGCACCTGGCCGCGCTCCACGTCTTCGCGCTTGGTACCGCGCAGCAGCGCACCGATGTTCTCACCCGCACGACCTTCGTCGAGCAGCTTGCGGAACATTTCAACACCCGTACAGGTGGTGGTCTGGGTATCTCTTATACCCACAATCTCGACTTCGTCGCCAGTGTGGATAATGCCGCGCTCTACCCGGCCGGTCACTACCGTGCCGCGGCCGGAGATCGAGAACACGTCTTCGATCGGCATAATAAAGGCACCGTCAATCGCGCGCTCGGGCTCGGGAATGTAGCTGTCCAGGGTTTCCAGCAGCTTTTTAACCGCCGTGGTGCCCAGCTCGTTGTCGTCCTTGCCTTCCAGTGCCATCAGCGCAGAACCCGGAATGATCGGCGTGTCGTCGCCCGGGAACTCGTAGGTGTCGAGCAGCTCGCGCAGCTCCATCTCTACCAGTTCCAGCATCTCGTTGTACTCTTCCGAGCCCGCACCGCCGCAGTCGTCGGCCAGCAGGTCGGCCTTGTTCAGGAACACAACAATATAGGGCACGCCCACCTGGCGGCTAAGCAGGATGTGCTCGCGCGTTTGTGGCATCGGGCCATCAGTCGCACCGCAGACCAGGATCGCACCGTCCATTTGCGCCGCACCCGTGATCATGTTTTTCACGTAGTCGGCGTGCCCGGGGCAGTCAACGTGCGCGTAGTGACGGTTCGGTGTGTCGTACTCCACGTGCGACGTGGCAATGGTGATGCCGCGCGCTTTTTCTTCCGGCGCGTTGTCGATGCCATCAAACGCAACCGCAGCACCCGAGCCATACGTTTCAGCTGCCACGCGCGTCAACGCCGCCGTCAGCGTCGTCTTGCCGTGGTCAACGTGTCCAATCGTGCCCACGTTTACGTGGGGCTTGGTGCGTTCAAATTTTGCTTTTGCCACTTTTCTACCCTCAATGTTTGCAAAGTTAAAACTTTAAAAAAGCGTATTTATCTAGCCTTTGTTTTTGTTAATGACTTCCTCGGCGACATTTTTTGGCGCCTCGGCGTACTTCAAAAATTCCATGGTAAACGTCGCCCTGCCTTGCGTGGCCGAACGCAGGTCTGTAGCGTAACCAAACATTTCCGCGAGTGGCACTTCAGCATCAATAACCTTGCCAGACGCGTTTTCGTCCATGCCTGCAATCATTCCGCGACGCCGGTTAAGGTCACCGACCACATCGCCCATGTTTTCCTCTGGCGTGACTACTTCCACCTTCATGATCGGCTCGAGCAAGACAGCACCGCCGTCACTGGAAAGTTTCTTGGTCGCCATCGAGGCCGCCACTTTAAACGCCATCTCGTTCGAGTCAACATCGTGGAAAGAGCCATCATACAGCGTCGCCTTCAAACCCAGCAGCGGGTAGCCAGCCAAAACACCATTCTGCATCTGCTCGGCAATTCCCTTTTCAACCGCAGGAATATATTCCTTGGGCACCACGCCACCGACAATCTCATTGACGAATTCAAGTCCTTCTGCGCTTTCGTCTTCTGCCGGTTCGAACTTGACCCAGACA
>JBATGO010000149.1:0-3655 GCA_049665845.1 Pseudomonadales bacterium
GCCTATTACAGGTCAGATTCTGATGATAGCCAGGATGCGTATACGGAAAATGGCATCACCGCAGGGCTAACCCATTTCTTTGGGCCTCCCGCTCAAAAAAAATCTACACCGCCTTCCCGCCGCTCGCGAGAGCAACTGCGCGGTTACTGACACGGCAAATCGCCAAAGTTGAAAAAAGTTAGAATCGATAGAACAAACACAGCGTCCGCTCGCCATCTGGCAGCCATTACGAATGCCAGCGCATAAAAAAACCCCGCGATGCGGGGTTTTTAAACGTCGACAACAACTGGTTGGCCGTCGACTTTAAAGTCCCAGTCTTTTCACAGCGCTGTTCACAGCACTATTAAAAGCACTAGGACCTGGACTTGCTTCTGAATTTCAAGGCGCCCAATCCCAATAGCGAGCCACCCAGTAACATTGCAAAAAACGGTGGAAGTACAGGGACTTGCACCCCATCATCGCCGCAGTCTCGGGTATAGCCCTGATTTCCTTCCTGCCAGTTAGCTGCCAGGGTATTATCAACGCTATCGACGGTTTCAAAGCCGCCGTTGACCAACACATTGGGGCCAGCGGTCACACCAATGACCACATCGTCGACGAAGACCTCGCCGGGAAAGAAGCAAAGACCGGCGGGAGTACCAGAGCCGCAATTTGTGGTTGGACTGGTCGGACCTATGGCCTGGACGATCTCGATAAATACTGAAGTGGCACCGGCCGGTACACCTAATACATTGCCGCTAGCGTCAGTATCAATTTCACTCAAATCATTCGTGACCTGGACCCAATCGCCATTCGGGGGGAGCTTGGTACCAAAGTCAGTGACAGATGTCGATCCGACGATATTGCCGCTGGCGTCCAGGTAACGCACCGCATAGTTCGCGTTGCCGGTTGTGCCGACATAGCCCCTGGCAAAGAAAGACAAGCTATGGTCTTCGCCCGGGGTCACGCCGGGGCCCCCGTTTGCGATATTGTTCTGCAACCCGACCGCAGCTGCAAAGGCGGGCGACGCTAACTTCATCGAGCATTCACCGCTATTAGCAGTACTGACGGCATGGGCCGTTCCCGCACTGAGTAGCATCACCGCTGCCGCCAATGTGGTCTTTCGTTTAAGTCCAATCATTTTTTTATCTCCGGATATATCGACTCTAAGTATCGACTATTTACTGCGTTATATGAGGTTGACGAGCTTTAGCTTTTTTGATGCAGCTTTTTATCTAATTATTGGCAAACCACCGACCCTTCAAAAGCATGGTTCGTGACCGATTACATCTTTGCATCAACGGAGGCACTGAAGCGAACTACAACAGTATAGCGGGATAATTCCCGGGCTCTGGATTGCGAACGGTACGGCTTCATTTTGACCATATCTCCGATCAGTCCCAGCAACAACCGCATTACGCCAGTGTGTCTCTTTTAAGCGCCACGATGGGTGTAAGCGCCAGGTTGCGTACTTATACGCGGAACACGCAAGTTAACGGTAATTGCCAATGAATTCGGGATAGAGTTTTGCAGCTACCATGGTCTGCAAATGGCGAGAAAATCCCGGCGCCGACCAATGCAAAGCCTGAAGCCGACTGGCTTTCCATTGGCAAGCTACCGAAGACTTGCAACAAACTCCGGCAAACCGCGCGGCCACAAAATCAGTAGCCCAACCATACCGGCTGCAGGCAATACTGCGAACATTTTTGAGGCAATCCCGGATACATCCCGATAGGCGCGTACTATTTTAAGCGTTCAAAGCGGCAGCGGAGCCAGGTTGCGCTTCGATTCGAAGGCCTGGCTGATACGGGTTTTTCGTCCTCACTTGAAAGCTGCACAAGCAATGCTTGCCCCGGGCATGTGAATCAAATAATAATTGAACGCCGGCCCAGCGCAGCGCGATCAATTCGCGTTGCCATAAAAAGGTTATCGACCATGAACTTATTGCACGTGCTGCTTAAACTCGCCGCTATCCCTGCGCTGCTGTGGTTTGCCCAGCAGACGACAGCTGCACAGGGTGAACAAGCCATTGCGACTGTAACGGTAAGTGACAATATTTATATGTTGACTGGTGACGGCGGCAATATCGGCATCCTGCTTGGCAGTGACGGCACGTTTATGATTGATGACAAGTATGCGCCGCTGAGCAAGGAAATAAACTCGGCGATTAAAAAACTTGGCGGTGCTGTGCCCAAATTTCTCGTCAATACGCATTTTCATGCCGACCACACTGGCGGCAACGAAAATTTCGGCAAGGCAGGCAGCACTATCGTCGCACACCACAATGTGCGCGCAAGGATGAGCACGCAAACTGAAATCGAGGCCTTTGGCATGGTCACGCCGCCACAGCCACCCGCCGCGCTACCCGTGATCACCTTCACCCACGACATGCGGCTACACCTGAATGAGCAAACCCTGAACGTAACCCACCTGCCCGGCGCGCACACCGACGGCGATGCCATCGTGCATTTTGTTGAAGCCAATGTAATTCACGCTGGCGATATATTCTTCAACGGGCTTTACCCGTTCATCGACGTACAGCATGGCGGCTCACTGCAGGGCATGATCGCGGCAGTCGACAAAATTCTTGCGCTTTGCAATGCCGAAACAAAAATTATGCCCGGCCACGGACCACTGGCTTCGCGCAGCGACCTGCAAGGCTATCGCAATATGCTCGCCGCTGCGGAGAAACGCCTGGGCGCGCTGAAAAAGCGCGGCATGAAGGCGAAAGATATTATCGAGAATAAGCCACTGCAGGACTTCGAGGAAAAATGGGGTAATGGCATGTTTACATCCGATCGCTGGATAGAGGTTATTTACGACGGGATCTAGATTTCACACCGGCCAGGCTTGCGAGCGGGCTTTGCTTCTACAGCCGGGCCGTCGCAGCCGCGGTCAACCGGGTAATTGCTACAACATCCGGCTCGCCACCATCGTAGGCAATCATCCAGGTACCGCCTATGCAGAACACATTTGGCAGCGCAAGATAGTCAAGGAAATTATCTGCCGTCAGGCCACCGGTGGGACAAAATCGCAAATCGGGAAACGGCCCGCCCAGTGCCTTGAGCATACCAATGCCGCCAACAATGCTGGCGGGAAACAGCTTGAAGAATTTCAAGCCGTATTCCAGCCCCTTCATCACCTCTGAAGGTGTAGCGATACCGGGCAATACCTCCACACCCTTTTGCCGGGCGCGTTCGATAATTGCGGGCGTAAGCCCAGGCGTTACCGCAAAATCCACACCGATATCGGCAAGCGCATCGATATGTTCTGCACGTGTAACAGTACCTGCGCTGAGCACTACATCGATACCCTCCTTTTTTACCAGCTCGATTGCCTTGATGCCTGCGGGCGTGCGCAGGGTGATCTCCAGCGCCTTGATGCCACCTTCTGACAGGGCATGCGCGATGGGCAATATATGCGCGGCATCATCGACCTTGATAACTGGCAGGATCGGTGCTGTATCGGACAGTAGCGCTGCTATATTTGCTTGCATACGGAATTTCTCGCGATTTCAAATGTTAAAAAAACAATAGTCTTTAAAACGCGCATCCAGCACTGAATGGATCGAGGTAGCTGGCTGGAAGCTGTTCCACTTGCTTGATTGTGCGGCGTGATTCCCTTCGGCGCGCAGGAAGGGCAGTGCTTCCATGACACGCTGTAAATACATCCGTGT
>JBATGO010000150.1:0-4502 GCA_049665845.1 Pseudomonadales bacterium
ACGCATCACCGCGTTGATCAAAAAATGAATTTTACTCTGACCCCATTTACTAAGGCATGGCTTTGATGAAACGCTGGAACTGGGTCTGGCCGTGGACGAGCCAGGAGGGTGCGCCGCTGCCGTCGCCGGCAAATTCAAGTTGGGGGAAGCGTGAGACAACGCTGCTGAGCGTGGCTTCCTGATCGCTGTCGACGTCGATATAAAAAATGTGTTTGCCGCGTGCAAGTGCCTGTTCAAACTTCAGGAACTCATGGTTGGGTTCCTGGATACCGCGGAAGCCGCCGGCCCAGGTTGAAAAGCCCAGCACCACCACAGCGAGAAACAGGAAGGGCGTCCAGCCAATGGACGAGTTGGACCAGCCCATGGCATAAGCGCTGCCCAGCACCACTACCGCGCCAATCGCGCCGATGCCCACGCCGATAAAACCGGAGCGCACCACGTCGCGCTTGGTGAAGTCGGTTACGCCGCTCACGCCGTGCGCATCCACTTCGGCGGCCTTTTCATCAGGACTGAATACATGCAGCTGCGGTGCTTCTATTCCTGCTTCGCGTAACTGCCTCTCAACCTTTTCCAGATCGGTGACGCTGTCGCAAATGTAGTAGTGTCTTTTCATGGCAACTCCTTGCTGATTGCGGTGAAAATGGCGCTGCGCGAGCAGTGTCGCTTGCATAAGCGAACCACAAGCTGCTTTTGCAGCGCCGGTTGCTGTTGAATATACACCAGCGTCTGCAACGCAGCTCACTTCTCTAGTACCCTTTAGCACTAAGAATGGCTTCGTTATATCATGTAAGAATATTGGCGAAATGCTTGCTGCGAATGGATAATGATCGATCGGCTATAAAAAAATGGCGTCCACGCTGCCCGCGCAATAATCGATCCGCCAGGAAGAAAGCTTAGCGACGGTTTACGCGCCAGTGCGCGATATATTTTTGCGCAATGTCATAGCCATTGAATTCTGCGTCAAGCACGGCAATAAAAGTAAAAACACCGGCGAGTTTGCGTGCAATCAAAATAAAATCCCTGCTCGGTGTTGCGAAGTGACGACTGGCTGCCTTTCGCGCACCGGATTTGCCAGCGCGCTGTATCAGTCGCGAATTCGCCCAGTGATAGTCACCGCTTGCATTCAGGTATTCTGCGGGCAGTGATGCAGGATTCTGCAGCGGCTCGAGTAGTTGTCGACAGAAGCTGGCGAAACTTGTCGCTGCATCGGCCGCGGCATCGTCGCGCAGCCAGCCAAGTTTTTTTAATCCTTCTACCAGTGGCGCTTCCTCATCCTCAAGGCCGGCGGCAATGACCTGCCGCAATGCATCGAGTTGGTCGAGCGGAAGCTGGATCACCGAGCCAAAGTCCAGCAGCGCCAGTTCTGCCGGCTTGGTTCGACTTTTGGCCGTTAACAGGTAGTTGCCGAAATTGGGGTCGCTTTGCAGCGCGTCCCAGGCAAATACCTCCAGGAAGAACAGCTCCAGCATCGCCTTGCCGAAGGCGTTGCGCTCTACCTGCGAGAGCGATGCGATACAGGTATTGGTAACGTTTAGCCCTTCTATATATTCCAGCGCCAGGACATCGTCGGCGCTGAATTCACTGTGGGTTTTTGGTGCGCGAAAAACCACGCCTGCCTCGGGATGTTCGGCCTGCCAGGCCTCGACATTGGCGCGCATCAGCTGGGTCATTTGCGCTTCGCGCGCGTAGTCTGCTTCGCGGTGCAGTTGCTCGCGCATCGCTTGCAGCCACCGGTCGAGATCACGCCCGGCTTTTAACCAGCGTGACAGCAGCAGCATGCGCACCACGGCATCGAAGTCGTTGTCGATGACATCGTCGAGCCCTGGATATTTTATTTTAAGGGCAAGCTGTTCGCCGCTGGCGCGTACGGTGGCACGATGCACCTGCGCCATTGACGCCGCGGCCAGTGCTTCAGTTTCAATGTCGAGTTCATCGAAGCGCTTGCCCAGTGATTCGCGCAGCGCAGGTTCAATAACATGCCAGGGCAGTGGCCGTGTTTTGTCTTCCAGTTCGTGCAGGGCTTCAGTCAGTACCGGCGGCAAAAAATGCTCGCCGAACAGCGCGAGCATCTGGCCGATCTTTACGTAGCTGCCCTTGAGCTTGCCGAGTTCTTCGACGAACTTGCGCGCTTCGCGCCGGGCAAATTCCGAGTCTTCGCCCTCGCGGCCAATGCCTGCTTTTTGCAGCGCCTGGTCGATGACCATTGCGCCGCCGGCGCGCAGGCCGGCCAGCGATGCGGCGACATTGCGCGCAAAACCGCGGGTCTTTATTTTCGAGTAGTCCTTCGCCATCAAATTACCGGCCAGGCTGCAATGGAAGGCGCGCGGGGAATCGACTTTGCCAGGCGCTTCAGGTATCCGTTGTTACGCGCCAGCGGCCAGGTCGGTCCAGCCAGCGGCGTTATTTACAGGGCATGGCCGACAGTTTTTCCAGCACCTTGTCGCCAAACGCGTTAGTCGCAATCATGTTAACGCCGGAGCCCGAACGCGACAGATCGGCAGTAGAGTAGCCATCGTCGAAGACACCCTGCAGCGCACGCCAGATATTGTTCGCCTCGCTGTGCATATCGAAGCTGTATTCCAGCATCATCGCGACCGAGCCGATCATGGAGTAGGGGTTGGCAATGTTCTGGCCTGCGATGTCCGGCGCTGAGCCGTGCGACGGTTCGTAGTACGCACGCTCCGGTCCTATACAAGCCGAAGGCATCAAACCCAGCGAACCGAGGATGCCGCCGCCCTGGTCGCTGAGGATATCGCCGAACATGTTTTCCATCACCATCACATCGAACTGGCCGGGGTTCAGGCACAGCGCGGTGGCAGCGGCATCGACCAGTTGGTGAATCACTTCCACATTGGGGTAGTCGACTTTCACCTCTTCGACGATTTCATTCCACAGTACGCTGGACTTCAACACATTGCTCTTGTGGATATTGTGCAACACTTTCTTGCGGCGGCTCGCGATCCTGAATGCTTCTACAAGAATGTTGCGAATCTGGTCTTCGTCGTACTCAAGCATTTCATGAACATAGCGTTTGCCAGCCGCATTGACACCGGTTTCCTTTTTGCCGAAATACAGGCCGCCGACCAGCTCGCGGACCATAATAATGTCGATGCCTTCGCCAATGATTTCAGGTTTGAGCGGCGAAAAGTGCGCCAGTGACTTGGGCAAGTACACAGGGCGAAAATTGGCGTAGGTATTCAGGCGCCTGCGCATCGGCAGCAAGGCGCCGCGCTCTGGCTGCATGTCGACGGGAATTTTCTGCGACTCGGCATGACTCAGGCCGATCGGGCCCTTCAGGATTGCATCGGCGGAATCGCACAGCGCCTTGGCTTCTTCAGGAAAGGCATCGCCGTGGCTGAAATAGGCTGCTGCCCCAAACGGTGCCTCGATTTGCTCAAAGTTAATGCCATTGCGCTCGCCAACCAGGTCGAGTACGCGGCATCCCTCGCGCATGATTTCCGGGCCGATGCCGTCGCCGGCGAAAATTCCAATTTTGTAGTGGGTCATAGCAGTCCGGATAGCAAACAGGGTCGGGAGGGCAGGCCGGCAGGCCCTGAAAAAAGCCGCGGTATTCTATCGTAACAGGCTGCCAGCGCAACGCAGGGTTGCGATCGCAATGGGCCGCCAAACGGGGCCGAATTACCAAAGTTTTCACGGTTGCACTTTGAGGGCCGATGCGTACAATACGCGCCTCCTACGCTGCGTCCCCTTCGTCTAGTGGCCTAGGACACCGCCATTTCACGGCGGTAACAGGGGTTCGAGTCCCCTAGGGGACGCCATTTTTTGCGTTCTGCACCAGCAGCTCCCTCGAACGATACCGCCGCTTGGCCAAAAGCCCATAAATAGCCGGTATGCGCATACAGCATCGCAGCTTCTCGTCAATTTGCTCCCATGCACGCGCGAGCACAACTCGCGCTGTGTTGGCAATGCTGTCAGTGCTGATTTGCAGTGCTGTTCATGTCAATGCGCAGCCACTGGCTTTCGCACCCGAATTGTCACCAGCGAATAATCGGCTGCTCGAGCATGTGGTAGTCACCGCCAGCCCCGCACCCACCGCATTGAAGCGGTTGCCGGCCAGTATCTCGCTGCTCGACAGGGATGCGCTCGGCCGGATTGGTCATCGTCATATTGCAGAAGCGCTCGAACGCGTTCCCGGCGCGAATATCTCGCGTGGCAGCGGCCAGGAATACCTGCCAGCGCTGCGCTCGCCGGTGCTCAGTGGCGCGGGTGCCTGTGGCAGCCTGCTGGTGGCAGAAAACGGTGTGCCGCTGCGCGCGGCCGGATTCTGCAACGTCAATGAGTTATTTGAAGCGCAGAGCGAAACTGCCCGCGCCATTGAACTGGTACGCGGCCCGGCACAAACAGCCTACGGCTCCAATGCGGTGCATGGTGTGGTCAATGTGCTTACGCCGCAACCGGGAGATGCGCAGCTGCTGGCGCTGGAAGCGGGCGAAGAAGACTTCTACCGGTTCAAGGCAGGCGTTAATGCCACGCAACAATTG
>JBATGO010000151.1:0-7387 GCA_049665845.1 Pseudomonadales bacterium
GCGCTACGAAGGTTATGGCCCGGGCGGTTCCATGGTTATCGTCGAGTGCCTGACCGACAACGCCACGCGTACCTTCAATGACGTACGCCTTTGCTTTACCAAGAACGACTGCAAAATAGGGACGCAGGGTTCGGTCATGCATTTGTTCGACCACCTCGGCATTTTCATGTTCCAGCACGATGATGAAGATGCCGTGCTCGAGGCCTTGATGGAAGCCGATATCGACGTCAGCGAAATCGAAAGTGAGCACGGCGCGCTCACGGTATTCGTTCCGCAACACGAATACGCCAGGGCCAAACAGGCACTGGCCGATGTATTTGGCGATATCCGTTTCGAGGTCGATGAAATCCAGTTCGTAGCGCAGGCAATGACTGATCTCGATGCCGATTCGGGCGAGCAGTTCCAGCGCTTCTACGACATGCTGGACTTTCTCGACGATGTGCAACGCGTCTTCCACAACGTCGCCAACGCATAGGAATTCGCAGCAACAAACCGCTTCAGTCGCTGCGAGTCCCGAAATGCGGTGCAGTTTTTCCCCAGTTCAGCTCGCAACCACTTTCTAACACAATTGTAATTATATAATAAATATATATAATTCAATGTGTTAGAGATTTTAATTACTCTAAAATCTAATGTCTGTGTCGCGCTAGTCCAAAACGATACAACAATCGCTCGAGCGCTGATCTCATCGCGTTTCATTTGCTGCCAAGGCCCCGCAAACTCGCAGCCCCTGGATCGTTGAGGAGAGTTTCGAATGAAAACGTCCCGCGCTACCCCTGCAGCTATAGCCTTCACTACAGCTACACCCTGCATTACAAATACAACAATCACTCCAACCAAAACGGGCAATACATTTTCAACAGGCAATAGATCTACAGCAGCTAATACATCTACAACAGCTAATACAGAGTCAGCAGCTAATACAGCGACAGGGCAACAGGCAACTGCGTTGTTGGCGAAAAGCATGCAACCTTGCAGCGCCAGGCTGCAGCCCGGTAACTACCTGCGTTGGCTGGTCGCGGCGGCGCTTTCCGCGCTGCTGCCTCTTGCGGCGCATGCTGCGAACGACAGCCAGGCTGCTCTGAACAACGGCGCACTGGACAGCGATAACCCGATCGTCGCCTGCTACCAGAGCGCCTATCATGCCAGTCGCTCCAACCAGACTGGCGAGTTTCTTAGTGCATCGCAGTTACAGGCTGGCGTTGGCCAGTGCACAGCGGCACTCAGGCATTACTCGATGCGCAAGCAGGCACGCGCGCAGGTTTACATGCATCGTGGCTTGCTGAACCGCCACCTGCTGCACAGCGACAGCGCGCTGAAAGATTTCCAGCGTGCCAAACGTGTCAACGGCGACAGCGCAGCGATCAGCATAAACATCGGCAACATCCACTACCTGAAAGGCGACTTCGAACGTGCAATCAGCGCCTACAACCGCGCGCTGCAGACGGAATTCTCCGGCGCGCATAAAGCGTTGCTGAACCGCGGCCTCGCCAGTGAACGACTGGGCAGGCAGCAACATGCCATCGATGCGTATATTGCTGCGCTGGCACTGCAACCCTCGCTGGAAGTGGCACGGGAGAGGCTCAGTGCGCTGACGCGCAGCGATAAAATGGTGTCGGCAGCGACGCGCGTGGGCCGCGAACGGTTGTTAGTGGCAAGAAACTATTGACCGGGAGCGACCATTGATGCCAGCACAACCGGGCACAGTGAGCGCCTGCCTGCACTGGCGCTGCATGAACCTCGGGGAATACAACGAAACACACGGGTTTTAACTCAATACATCAGTCAATGCTGGGCCCGCAAGGACTGGGCCACGAGGCGCCGACCCGGAATGTCGAGCGCCTTTTTTTTGCGCGCGAAAAATGAAAGGCGATCGCTAGGCAATGGCAGCACCGCCAAGGAAAGAAATTTTCTGCTGGTAAGCTGGCGCTAGCGCGTTCCACCCAAGGCCCTGCAGGTCTGGCAGCGCTTTACCCGCAGCTAAATCAGCAAGCACGTCTTGCAAACGATGCAGCATCGAGCGCGCATTGTCGACAGGATTATCGTGCCAGTGGTACAGGAAGCGCGGTGCAAAATATTCGGGATAGGCCAGGCGGTCGGGCAATAGCGGCGCACAGCCTGCCTGGCAAGCCTGCAAAACAGCAAGACCCTGGAAATCGTGCTGCGCGGTCGACAGCACTACGTCACAGCCTGCCAGCAGCTCACGATATTTGCGCTGAGACGCAACGAAACCCCATTGCCCTTTGGTAACCGGGCCACGAAGCAACGGATCATCCAGCAACTTTTCAATAACAGCGAACGCCGCGGGTTGCTCACGAAACTGCTGCCCCGCAATATGCATTGTGATCGGCAAATCGCTGGCCGCCAGTGCCTCGACAAAAGCCAGCAGGTGTTCGGGACCCTTGTCGTATTCCCAGCGATGGTTCCACAATAACTGCAGGTTGCGGCTGGCAGCTGCGCCTGGCAGCGTGCCTGCGTACTCTTTATTGCTCTTTCGTTTGGGTACCAGCGATTCAACAGGCACCGGCAGCACATCGCTGCGCGCGCCTATCCCGTCAATTAACGCCGGGTCGAATTTGTCGGGTAACTGCTGCAGGAGCCTGCCCAGCCCCGCCAGCGCTGTGTCGCGGTTGAACGCGGAATTAAAGCTGATCGCATCGGCGCAGAGACAGTTGTAGAGAAAAACCAGTTGTGCCTGCAAACGATTGCCGCGCTGCAATGTATCGCGTTGCTGTCCCGAATCAGGATAGTGAAACTGGTTTTCGTGGCAGTACAGCCACAGCGGCAGCGCCGCCAGCGACGGTACCAGCCCGCGCAGGCAGGCGACGTCGACAACTGAGGTGGCGATGACAAGGTCGAAGCGCTGTTGCAGCAGTTCACGCTGTGCGCTGTACCAGCTCAAGGGGTTGCCGCGCACGCGATAGCTGAAATGCCTCGGCGGCAACGCGAGTACGCTCCAGGCCACCGAGGGAAATTGTGCCAGCAGTTGCTCGCGCCAGTAGCGATGGCTCAGCGCGTCGTAAGCCGACAGCAGCAAAATCCGCACGCGCTTGCCCCGCCTCAGGCCTCACGCAGGTAAAATGCGCGCAAGGCGCGATAGAGATAAGCGGTGTCGGCGCTGCCGGCCAGCTCGCGGATCGAGTGCATCGCAAAAGTAGGCACGCCGATATCCAGTGTTCTCACCCCCAACTCGCTGGCAGTAATCGGGCCGATCGTACTGCCGCAGGCCATATCGCTGCGCACGACAAAACTCTGTACCGGCACATCACTACGTTTGCAGAGCGCGCGGAAAAGCGCCTGGGTTTCGCTGTTGGAGGCGTAGCGCTGACTGGCATTGACCTTGATTACCGGGCCCGCATTCAGCTTCGGCGCGTGACCGGGTTCCATTTTGTCTGCAAAATTCGGGTGCAGGCCGTGCGCGTTGTCGGTAGATACAAGCATTGAATGTGCCATTGCACGCGCTCGCAACTCGCCGCTGGCCTCGATACGCTCGAGCACCTGGGCGAGGAAAGGCCCGGCGGCACCGGACGCCGACAGGCTGCCAACTTCTTCATGATCGTTGCATACAAGCAGCGACCAGGCCTTGCCATCCTGCGCGCAGGCATCAATCAGTGCCACTGCATCGATGTAACAACTGAGCAGGTTATCCAGCCTGGCGGCGGCGATAAATTCCCCCTGCAGGCCAATAATCGCGGCGGGTTGCGTATCGTATAGCGATAGTTCGTAATCGAGCACCTGCAGCGACTGCTTTATCTCAACCCCGGGCTCCCTCGCGAGCTGTGCCTTTAACTGCCCGCGGAAGTCCTCCGCAGCAGAAATTCCCGCACCGCCCAGCAGCACCGGCAGGTATTCCTGGGGGTTAATACTGCGACTGTTGTTGGCTTCGCGATCGAGGTGAATCGCAAGGCTCGGTATGGTCGCAACCGGACAGCGAAAATCGACCAGTGCACTGCCCAGCTGTTTACCCTGCGCAAAATGTACGCGCCCGGCAATTGACAGGTCCCGATCAAACCAGGGATTAAGCAGCGCACCGCCATAGACTTCGACACCCAGGCGATACGCACCGTGCTCGCGCATCTCGGGCTGCGGTTTTATTTTCAGGCAGGGGCTGTCGGTGTGTGCGCCCAGCATACGCCAGCCCGTTTCGGCAAGCGTTTCGCTGCCCTGCTGCCAAGCCACCAGCGAGGAATCGTTGCGCAGCACGTAGTATTTTCCGCCGCGCTGCAATTGCCATGCGTCACGCTCATCGAGCGCGCTGAATCCGGCCGCATCGAGCAATTGTGCCAGCGCGCGAGCGGCATGAAATGGTGTAGGCGATGCGTCGATGAACGCGAGTAAACCGCGGTTAATATCATCACGCTCACGCGCGCTGGTGGCTGGCTTGCGCTTGCTCATAAAGGTCTGTCCAGGAATGTGCCGACCTTGGCCGGCGCTGCATCAGGATATTGTTTGGGGCGCAGCTTTTTATCGCCCTGCAGAGGAACTACACAAAGGTGTCGACACCGACAATAAGTTCGCTGCCGGTATTTTGCAAACGAGGCGCAAGCGCCTGTGTCTGCAGGTAGCTACCCAGCGCGAGGCTTTGCCGGCGCGAGAGATTTTGTTCTTCGGCCAGCACCAGCGCCAACGCACTGCCGCTTTGCAACGGAATAGTGCGCTCGCGCGCAGCACGTGGCTCGGGGCGATTTGATCGGGCGTCTTCTCGCTGCCGCTGCGAACGCCCTGCTCCGTCTCCCGCCCCGCTTGCATCGACAACGCGCCTTGCCGCTGCGCTGCCCGGGCCGATAGCAGCACCGCGCAACGCAGTTTGCGCAGCAGCCTTCGCAGGCAGCGAGAGCGGCTCATTAACGGAACTGGTAAGTGACAATGGCAAGGCTGGATCTCTGCGGCAATCAGGGTGCGTGCGGCTCGCGCTGGCCGAAGATTATATCGTCCGCGCGCCCGCGGGCAAAGCGTGCCAGGGCCAACTTCAGCTACCTTGTGCGACAAACCATAACAATACGGCGCCGAGCGCGAGCCTGTACCAGACAAAAGGCATCAGGCCTATGCGCTCTATCAGGCGCAGGAACAGCGCAATGCAACTCCAGGCACTCAGCGCGCTGACCAATACCGCCATACCGAGCAGGACCGGGTCGAACTCGCCGGGTGCATCGAGCAGGTCCAGTGACAACAGCATGCCCGCCGCAGCAATGATCGGGATGGACAGCAAAAAAGAAAAGTTTGCCGCTTCGCGCCTCGACATACCCAGCAGCACGGCCGCCGTTATGGTCACACCAGAGCGCGATGTTCCCGGTACCAGTGCCAGGACCTGCGCCAGGCCAATCAGGACTGCCAGATTGGCACTCAGCGTGACCGCCTGCCGCACTTGCCTGCCACGCCATTCGGCAAGACCCAGCAACAGCCCGAATACGATCGTGGTAGTGGCTATCACTGCGGTCGAACGCAAATGCTGCTCCACAAAGGATTTGCCCACCAGCCCTGCCAGCAATGCCGGCAGCGTTGCCAGCACCAGCAGCCAGGCGAGACGCGCCTGTGCGTTGGTAGAAACATCCAGTGTGCGGCCCGGCAACAGACTGCTGCACCAGGCCGATGCCATTTGCCGCAGTTCATGGCGGTAATAAAATACCACCGCAGCAAGCGAACCCACGTGCACTGCTACATCGAACAGTAATCCCTGATCAGGCCAGCCCAGGAGTTGCGCTGGCAGAATCAGGTGCGCTGAGCTCGAAACCGGCAAAAACTCCGAGACACCCTGGATCAGGGCAAGAAAAAAAGCCTGCAACCGTTCCAATCTATCGTTGCTCCTTATCAGGATTAAACAGGACCTGAAAATATCCAGGCCAAGCTGTTGGCAGGGGCTGGATTTTTATGTGCAGGCCTGGCCCTGGATTATTTCTGCTGTTGCCGGCATGCAGGGCGGGCGGTCTAGTCGGTGACCTTGTCGCGCAGATACAATGGTTTAAGCTCGACGGGTTCGATCCCGCCGCCTTTTGCAAACGCGCGCGAAGCGAGCACAGCCACAGCGCGCGCAGTCGGTGCCAACCGGGATAAGCTGGTATCGTGCTGCGCAAGCGAAGCTCCATTGAACTCATCGACCGCCAGCGCTTGCACCCATCCCGGCATGTCCGCGGCATACTGTAAGCCGCTACCGGCAATCACAATATTGTGCGGGGTAAAAGCCGCGCCGGATACGCCTGCTTCGGGCAACTCGCCCGGGTTGCAAACCACTGCTTCACCGATTGCGCGAACGCTTTCACTGTCGCAATCAAACCATGCGCAATAAATTTGCTCTTTTCGGGCATCCAGCGTTGCCAGTACACGCAGCGACTCTCCGGCCCTGCACGAGCGTGTTGCCAGTTCTGCCTCAAACGCGATCGCGGCCAGCGAACTGACCGCCAGTACGGGCAATCCGGCAGCGTAGGCCAGCCCCTGTGCGACAGCCACGCCGATACGCAAGCCCGTAAACGAGCCAGGACCAACACAGACTGCAATACTATCGAGCTCACGCAAAGCCTTGTTGTTTGTTTCAAGCAAGCGCTCCGCCATTGCCAACAATACACGCGAATGGCGCTGGTCGTGCTCTTCGATACAGCGCAGCGTTTCGCCATCGTAGATTGCGAGCTGACAACTCGCTGCGCTGGTTTCCAGCGCCAGGATAGTCAAGTGTGCACCCTGGCATGCGAGCACAGCGCCACGGCAATCCGGCTTGTGGGCGCGGGCCCAGGCAGCCAAACGATAGCAAATGAAGGGAGCAAACAACGATTCAACATGCGCGCGATGGTACACTAAATCGCCAATGCATGGCCGCGCGAAAATAGCGCTACGGTAGTATTTAGCTGCTTGTACGATACGAAAAAAGTTTGGGGTTGCAACTATTCCATGCCATTCGAAGAGAAACAGACTGTCGCCGCACTTCTGCTGGCGGGAGGACGATCCGAGCGACTCGGCGGTATCGACAAGGGCCTGCTGCGCTGGCACGGTATCGCGCTGGCTGAACATGTATTGCGCCGAATCGTACCGCAGGTCGGCAACCTGGCGTTGAGCTGTAACCGCAATCGCGCGCAGTACAGCAGGATTCTTGAAAAATATGCACCGCGCCAACGCAACACCCTGCTGCCCGCTTTGCTTGAAGACAATGCATTGCCGCAGTTTGCGGGCCCACTGGCGGGGATTTTTTCGATGCTGCAGCTATTCGAAAATAATGGCCTTCAGCGGGATAACTTTCGCTATAACTACCTTTTCGTCTGCTGCTGCGATACCCCGCAGCTGCCCCCCGATCTCGTGGATAAATTGTTGCAAGGCATGCGACTGGGGGGGTACGACGCCGTCTACCCGCTGGTCGACCAAAACCATTTACGGCTTACACTGCTGCTAGGCATCAAAGCCG
>JBATGO010000152.1:0-2550 GCA_049665845.1 Pseudomonadales bacterium
GCTCGCGGCCCGTATCCTGCAAGTGGCCAATTCCGCAATGTTTGCCCGCCAGGCAAAAATTGGCGACCTCGGTGCCGCACTGGCATTGCTCGGCGTGCGACTCGCCCTGGATTTATCGATGGGAATCGCGATTGTCGACGGCCTGCGTGGCAAAGAAACCGGGACCTTTGATTACGATCTTTACTGGCGAAAAAGTGTACTGGGTGCCATCGCCGCGAACGAGCTGCACGGCACACTTGATGTCAGCACGCGCGGCGACCTGTTTCTCGCCGCACTTTTACAGGACATCGGTTCACTGGCGCTGCTGGGTGCAGTAGGCGAGAAATACGCACGTCTGGTCGCCGCAACCCGTAACCATCTGGACCTGGTGGAATTTGAGCGGCGCGCTTTCGGTATCGACCACGCCAGTATCGGTGCCGCACTGGCCGAACATTGGCAATTACCTGCAAGCACTTGCGATGCGATCCGCAGCAGCCATGCGTTGTTGTTGGAGCCGGGGTTGAATCCGGGGCCGGAGAGCTTGAGTGGTTTGCAGTATGGCGTCGCTTTTGCCGGCGTATTAGCCGAGTTATGGATAGATGCCGGCCACGACACACAGCGGGCCAAGCACATCATCAGGGACTACCTGGACAGGTTCGGGGAGGCACGGTACCGCGATACCGTTACCAGTATCCTCGCGTCGATCCCGGGTGCCAACCTGCTCTTCAACATGCAGTTACTCAGCAAAGAACAGATGGCCAGTATCGCCTAGCGGCGCTGCGTTACTGCCGTTATCATACCTGCTCCCTGCAAAGTGAGCATTCAGGCATGGCACGCCAGTTGATCAAGCCGCACGAATATTGGCATCCGCGCGTTTACGAGTTTCCCTTCTATCTCTATTTGTTGTCACAGTGTGCACGCAAGCGTGTATCGGTGCGTGGACTTGCCAAAGCGAACTACGCGCTTGACCACGGCGAGATAGGCATCGGCTCCAAGTTCCAGACACAATTTTGCTTTCCGCAGCAGCGCTTCATGCCGACCATACTGCTGGAGCAGGGTGATGGTGCCAGCAAAAATCTCGCCGCAGCGATGGAATTTGCTGGCCGGCACGCATTTCCGCTGATACTGAAGCCGAATATCGGCATGGTCGGCAAAGGTATAGTGAAGATACACTCCGAGCATGAGCTCGCCTTGCAGGTTGCCGGCTTGCGAGCTACCTTTTTGTTGCAGAAATACTGCGAACTACCAGAAGAATACGGCGTGTTCTACACCAGGCTGGACGGGCAATCGCGCATAACGGGCATTAACAAGAAGCATTTTCCCAGCGTGCAGGGAGATGGTAAGACCAGCCTGGCTGAACTTGCGGAAAAGCATGAACGTTACAGCCATCATTGGGCAACGTTTTTGCGATACCTCGATCTGGCGTCGGTGCCTGCTAACGAAGAGCACATCAAGCTGTCCTTTATTGGTTCACACACAATGGGCTGTATGTTTAGCGACGACAGCAAACTTCTCTCGCCTGCGCTGGAGCGCGAAATATTTTCGATTTGCGATGCGCAGCCGGGGTTTAACTACGGCCGACTGGACGTGCGCGCAGCCAGCGATGCAGCATTTCAGCAGGGTGAGTTTACGGTAATCGAAATCAACGGCATCTCTTCCCTGCCAACGCATATGTTCGATCCGGTCAAGTCCTTGCGCGAGTCTTATGAAATATTCTTTCGCCATGGTAAATATCTCACGGAAATCGCCCGCGAGCACCGGCAGCGGGACATGCCTTTGCTGCCTCCTTTCACTCTGCTCAAAAAGGTGGTAGCTTCGCAGCGCGCTCTTGATGAGTTGCACGAGCGTCTGAAAACCAGCCCGCAGAGGGCATCGAAGGAATTGGCTGGTGCAAGCACTGCGATCACTGAAGGCCAAGCGGGCTTTGTACAAACTGGCCCCGCGCCAGCGGTTTCCAAAAAGAACGGCTTAACAAGATAGCGAGGAGATTTAACAAGATGCATCAACCATTCGCGAAGCACATTGCCGGCTTTGTTAAACAACTTATTGCAACCGCCTTCGTGGCTATTGTCAGTCTTCAGGTGATACCTGTTCTTGCGAACGATATTGAACTGGCGATAAGCAATGATTTGATCGACCTGCGTTTTCGCACTGAATATGAAAAGGATTTCAGCGGAACGATCGGCTTTTTGCATACCGATTTTGAAAATATTGAGTCCGACCAGGTCAGCTATACCTTTGAAACTCGCGGGCAGGTTGAAAATGTGATCGTCAAGTTGGGCATGCGGCTTTTTTACCTTGATGTTGAGCGTGACGATGGATTTGGCGCTGCACTTGGTGTTGGTGCACAAGCCTATCTCGTAGACAAGCTATCGGTCAGCGGCCAGTTTTACTATGCGCCGGAAATTATTACTGGCGGCGACCTCGAGAACACGCTGGATGGTGAGCTGCGCCTGAACTATCAGCTGATTGAAAACGGATCACTGTTTCTTGGCTATCGCGTTTATGAAGTTGACGCAAAGCGAGGCGGCAGCGTTGATATTTATGATGACCCATACATCGATATTACAT
>JBATGO010000153.1:0-6056 GCA_049665845.1 Pseudomonadales bacterium
ATATCTGGGTGCGCTACCAGCGCCTGCGTGGCAACGAGTGCCACTACGTCTGCGCCGACGACACGCACGGCACGCCAATCATGCTCAAGGCTGAAGAGCTCGGCATTGCGGCGGAGCAGCTGATCGAAAGCGTACACGCCGAACACCTCGCCGACCTCAGGGGTTTCGGCATCAGCCACGACAATTACTACACCACACATTCTGAAGAAAACCGCGCGCACGCGAGTCGCATTTACCACACGTTGCGCGAACGCGGACACATTGCCGAGCGCGAAATCGTGCAGGCCTTCGACCCCGAAAAACAACTGTTTCTGGCCGACCGCTACATAAAAGGTAATTGCCCGCGCTGCGACACGCCCGATCAGTATGGCGATAACTGTGAAGCCTGTGGTGCGACCTACGCACCCGCCGACCTCAAGAACGCTGTGTCGACAATTTCCGGCGCAGCACCGATCGAAAAAAAATCCCTGCACTACTTTTTCAAACTGCCCGACTTCGCTGATTTCCTGCAGGAATGGCTGGGCAACGAAAAATTGCAGGCAGCAGTTCGCAACAAGCTTGGCGAGTGGCTGGAGTCGGGCTTACAGGAGTGGGATATCAGCCGCGATGCGCCCTACTTCGGCTTCGAAATCCCGGGCGCGCCCGGCAAGTATTTTTATGTGTGGCTGGACGCGCCGATTGGCTACATGGCCAGTTTCGAAAATTACTGCGCGCGCAGCGGCCTTGATTTCGATGAATTCTGGGACCGCGATCGCGCCGCAACTGCAGGCACCGAGCTGTACCATTTTATCGGCAAGGACATCATCAATTTCCATGGCCTGTTCTGGCCGGCCATGATGTACGCCTGCGACCTGCGCCTGCCCAGCGCAATATACGCGCACGGCTTCCTCAGCGTCGACGGTGCAAAGATGTCCAAGTCGCGCGGCACTTTTATTACTGCGCACAGTTATCTTGCGCACCTGCAGCCGGATTACCTGCGTTACTACTTTGCAGCAAGGCTCGGCAGTGGTGTCGACGACATCGACCTGAACCTCGAGGAATTCGTACAGAAATGCAACGCCGACCTGGTGGGCAAGCTGGTCAATATCGCCAGCCGCTGCGCCGGTTTTATCGGCAAGCGTTTCGACAGCCAACTAGCCACTGAACCCGACAACCCCGGCCTGCTCGAGCGTATCGACCAGGCGGGCAGCGAACTCGACCTGCTCTACGAGCAACGCGAATTCGGCAAGGCAGTGCGCGAGATCATGGCGCTGGCCGACCGCGCCAACCAGTATATCGACGAGCGCCAGCCCTGGGTGCTGGCCAAACAGGAAGGCGAAACACAGGCCCTGCACGCAGTTTGCAGTACCGGCGTGATAGCCTTCGCGCAGCTGATCGCCTACCTCAAGCCCGTACTGCCCGCGCTGGCCGAGGCCAGCGAGGCATTTCTTGGCACTAGCCTCGGCTGGCAGGGCATACATGAACAGATGGCCGGCGCGCGCATCAATAAATTCAAGCCACTGCTGAACAGGCTGGAAAGCAGCAGCATTGAAGCGCTGCTGGCCGCGAACCGGGAAACCGTGAACGTCGACCCGTCTGCGGGAAGTAAAAAATCCACGGGCAAACAAACAGCAGGTAATGCTGCTACCGCCAAGCCCGCCAACACAAAGACCGCGCAAAACAAAACCGGCAACAATGCTGTCACCCCAGCCATCGACATCGAAGACTTTATGAAAGTGGAACTGCTGGTCGCGCGCATTGCACGCGCCGAGGCGGTGGAAGGTGCCGACAAATTACTGCGGCTGACGCTCGATATTGGCGGCGACGAACAGCGTACGGTGTTCTCCGGAATCAAATCCGCCTATGCGCCGGGCGCGCTTGAGGGCAGGCTCACGGTGCTGGTGGCCAACCTCAAACCGCGCAAAATGCGCTTCGGTACCAGCCAGGGCATGGTGCTGGCTGCGGCGGGCGATGGCGAGGGCATATACCTGCTGGCACCCGACAGCGGCGCCACACCGGGCATGCGGATTACCTGAACCAGCGCGCTTGGCGGGCGCCATTTGGGGGCGCTGTGTTGATCAAATGCACAGGCAGCGCAGCCGCAACAATATTTCACAAATATCCACATCAAAGGCGGCGAAAAACACTTGCGTCGCGCGCAAAACGCAATAAACTTCGCGCACTCAACCACTCTGGGGGATTCATGACCCAAGCCTGACATCGCGTCCTGTTGCAGCCGCTCCCGCGGACAAGGCAAAAGCGCGATTTAAAATTTTGTCTTGTAACGAGGAGATGCAAATGACCTTTGATGTCCTGGCAGCCGTCGCTGCATTCGATGCCGCTGCGGCTGGCTCAGTTGTGCAACTGGCTGGCCAGCCGCTTTCTGGTGCGGGTGCTAAACCTGTCGCCCTTAATCCAGTCGAAACTCGCTGGCCCACGCACGACCAACAGTCTGGCGCAGCAGACGCGCCTTTGCACGGCGAGACGGTCGACCACTTCAGTATCCGTGACGGCGTGGAATTCGCCGGCACTCATATCATTCTCGATCTGTGGGGAGCCGAGCGGCTCGACGAGCTCGAGCATATGGAAGCAACCTTGCGTCGTGCTGTTGATGTAGCCGGTGCCACACTGTTGCACATCCACCTCCACCACTTCACCCCCAACGGCGGCATCTCCGGCGTCGCAGTTCTCGCCGAATCACATATCAGCGTACATAGCTGGCCGGAACGCGGTTTCGCCGCTTTCGACGTCTTTATGTGCGGCGACGCGCGCCCCGACCTGACAGTCGACGTGTTCCGCAATGCGTTTGCGCCTGAACGCCTGGAAATCAACGAGCACCTGCGCGGCACCACACCGGTAGGCAATTAACCTGACAACGGCCTGGCCGGAAAAAATCCGCTCCAGCATTTTTACGGAGGGTTCCCGCGTGGACAACAAATTTTTCAAAGAGACGCTGTACGATGCAGTGTGCCAGGAATTTCGCATCGATAAAGTCTACTTCGAGAGCAAAACCGGTCACCAGCACCTGATGATTTTCCACAATGCACAACTCGGGCGGGTAATGACGCTGGACGGCGTAGTACAGACCACTGAAGCAGACGAGTTTGTCTACCACGAAATGCTCACGCACGTGCCGATTGTTGCACACGGCGAGGTCAAACGCGTGCTGATTATTGGTGGCGGCGATGGTGGCATGCTGCGCGAAGTGCTGCGCCATCCGGTCGAGCAGGTTACCCAGGTAGAGATCGATGCAGCTGTTGTCGAGATGGCTAAGGAATACCTGCCGAATCACTCGCAGGGTGCCTACGACGATGCGCGGCTGCAACTCGTTATAGACGATGGCTACAACTTCGTGAAAAGCTGCGCCGACCGCGACGATGACAACTACGATGTGATTATCTCCGACAGTACCGACCCGATCGGACCGGGCGAAGTGCTGTTCACAGAAAATTTTTATGCGCTGGCCAAACGCTGCCTCACACCGGGCGGTGTAATGGTTACGCAAAACGGCGTGCCGTTTTTCCAGCCCGGGGAAGTCCACCGTACCCGCCAGCGCATGAGCCCGCACTTTACCGACATGCGTTTTTTCTGCGCGCCGGTGCCCACTTATTACGGCGGCTTTATGACTTTTGCCTGGGGCAGTGACAACCAGTCACTCGCGGCATTGCCGCAAAGCGAGATCACCGCAAGACTTGCGCAGCGCGCACTGCCGACCCGTTACTACAACGCCGGTATGCACTCGGCCTGTTTTAGCCTGCCCCAGTATATTGAAACCGCGTTAACCACTGGCCGGCTGCGCTAGCCCCGGCACAGACCGGGACAAAGGCACATATCCATGCACTGCGAAGCCGCACAGCGACCGGTAGTTTGCGCCGCCGACGCGCAAGCCGAGACCTACTATCGCGAGTTAGTGTCTGCGCACGGTTCGCCGCTGCTGGTTTTCGATGCTGCACAACTCAAGGCGCAGTACCGTGCGCTGCAACAGGCATTACCAGGTGTCGCGTTGTTCTTCGCGATCAAGGCGCACCCGGACCCGGCGATCATCGACGTGATCGACAGGCTGGGAGGCGGTTTTGATGTGGCCTCCGCGGGCGAGATGGACCTGCTGCTGGCACACAAGATTTCCGGCCGACGCGCGATTCACACGCACCCGATCAAGAAAGACCGTGAAATTCGCGATGCACTGCGCTTTGGCGCTACTACTTTCGTGGTCGACAATGCACATGAACTGGAAAAACTCACGGCCTACCGTGCGCGTATCGGCGTGCTGTTGCGGGTCAGCTTTCGCAGCAAGAGCGCGCAGGTAGACCTGTCGCGAAAATTTGGCTGTGAGGTCGACGAAGTCGCAAGTCTTTGCCACACGGCAAACCAGCTCGGTATACACATCAAGGGGCTGTCGTTTCACGTCGGCTCACAGTGCGGTGATGCCGAGCAACATGTTGCCGCTATTAAGACTTGCCGCGAGCTGATGCTGGCTATCAATAGCGAAGGTCTCGCACCGCTCAGTACGCTGGATATCGGCGGTGGCTTCCCGGCTGACTACCTGCAGCAGGGCATTGATATCGAAAAATTCTGTGCACCGATTCGCGGAGCGCTGGATACACTGCCGGCCGACTGGCATGTCATTGCTGAGCCAGGCCGCTTCCTGATCGCCCCCGCAGTCACGTCGGTGTGCACGGTTACCGGCAAAAGCCTGCGCGGCGGCATGCCCTGGTACTACCTCGACGACGGTGTTTACGGTTCCTACTCGGGCCAGCTGTTCGACCATACGCTGTACCCGCTGCGCGTATTTCGCGAAGGCAAAACGGCGCCGAGTATTGTCGCGGGCCCTACCTGCGACAGCATCGATGTAATTGCAGAGAGCGCGCTGCTGCCGGAACTCGCGATCGGCGACCTGTTGATCGGCAACTGCATGGGCGCCTACACGGCGGCCACCAAAACCCGCTTCAATCTCGTACCCGAGGCGAAGCTGGTGACTGTCAACGACAGCGACAGCGACAGCCAGGATTGACCGTATTGCAAGGCTGACGAACGCGCCCGCCCGCCGGGCGCGAATCCTGCCGGCTTATCGCCCTGGCAGCCCGTAACCCCGGTGGCTTATGGCTGCAGCGGCCATTCGTCCGTATAATCAAGGGCTACACCTCGTAATACCTCCCTTTAACTCCCGAGGCACTGCCTGCCCATGTTAGGCGAGTACGCCGCGCTGCTGATTGGCGCGATTTTCATCAACAATTTTGTGCTGGTCCAGTTCCTGGGCCTGTGCCCGTTCATGGGCGTGTCGAACAAACTCGAAACCGCGATCGGCATGTCGGCCGCGACCACGTTTGTGCTGACGCTGGCCTCGGTATGCAGCTACCTCACCTTTACCTACATACTGCAACCGTTGGGCCTCGACTACCTGCGCACCATCGCGTTTATCCTGGTGATTGCCGCGGTGGTGCAGTTCACCGAAATGGTGGTGCATAAAACCAGCCCGCTGCTTTACAAGGTGCTGGGAATTTTCCTGCCCCTGATCACAACCAACTGCGCCGTGCTTGGCGTTGCACTGTTGAACCTGAACAAGCAACACAATTTTACCCAGTCAGCGCTGTACGGCTTCGGCGCAGCGGCGGGTTTTTCACTGGTGTTGATTGCATTTTCTGCGATGCGCGAACGCCTGGCGATTGCCAACGTGCCAGAACCATTCAAGGGCTCTGCCATCGGCATGGTGACCGCTGGCCTGATGTCGCTGGCCTTTATGGGCTTTGCCGGACTGGTCTAGGTTGTGTCGATGATCGAGCTGTTGCAAAACCACCCTTTTCTCGCCGCGATTGCGGCGTTGCTGGCACTGGGCGCAGTGTTCGGCGCGGTGCTGGGATTCGGTGCAATCAGGCTCAAGGTGGAAGGCGACCCGATCGTCGACCAGATCAATGCCATCCTGCCGCAAACGCAATGCGGCCAGTGCGGCTATCCGGGCTGCAAGCCCTACGCCGAGGCAATCGCTAACGGCGATGCCATTAACAAGTGCCCGCCAGGCGGCGACGCCGGTATTCACGCACTCGCCGACCTGCTTGATGTCGAACCGATTCCGCTGGATG
>JBATGO010000154.1:0-1672 GCA_049665845.1 Pseudomonadales bacterium
GTCTTCGGCTAGCTGCGGCAGATCGAAGTTAACTACTTGTGGCAGCTGTTCGATGTCGAGTCCGCGTGCGGCGATATCGGTAGCTACCAGCACCTGCGTATTGCCGGCCTTGAATTCGCGCAGTGCAGTGGTGCGTGCGCCCTGGCTCTTGTTGCCATGGATTGCCGCGGCCTCGATGCCATTGGCGTTAAGGTCCTGTGCCAGCTTGTTGGCGCCGCGCTTGGTTTTGGTAAACACCAGCACCTGGTGCCATTGTTGATCGCGAATAAGCTGGATGAGCAGCGGCGACTTACGTTTGCTGTCGACCGGGTACATCAACTGTTCAATCAGGGGCGCGGCGCGGTTTGGCGGCGTTACTGATATCTCTACCGGCTGGTTGACGATGCCGCGCGCAAGCTGCCTGATCTCGCTGGAAAACGTGGCTGAAAACATCAGCGTCTGGCGTCGCTCTGGCAGCAGCGCAATAATTTTTCGTATGTCGTGGATAAAGCCCATGTCGAGCATGCGGTCGGCTTCGTCGAGTACCAGCACTTCGAGATGTTCAAATTTCAGCGCATTTTGCTGGTATAGGTCGAGCAGGCGCCCCGGCGTTGCCACCAGGATATCGCTGCCACCACGCAGGCGCATCATTTGCGGGTTGATCTTGACCCCGCCAAATACAACATGCGCGTTTAAACCCGCATGCCTGCCGTAGTCGAGCGCACTCTGGTGTACCTGCGCTGCCAGTTCACGCGTGGGGGTCAGCACCAGCGCGCGCACGCGGTTAGCCTTCGCCTTGTTGCCCTGGCTTAGCCGCTCGAGTATGGGGAGTATGAATCCGGCGGTTTTGCCGGTGCCGGTTTGCGCCGCGGCCATCACGTCGTGGCCTTGCAGCACTGCCGGGATGGCCTTGACCTGGATGGGTGAGGGCGTGGTGTAGCCTTTTTGCGTGATGGCTTTAAGCAGGGGCTCGGACAGGCCCAGTTCGGTAAATAACATAAATGATTCTCTGGCGCGGGCACAGCGAATGTGCGCCGCGGGCACCGGTGAGACAGCTGAGCTCACGGTGCAAAAAAGGAAGTGCTCGAGGCGGTCGAATTAACGTCGGGGAAGCGAGGTTGAATAACGAGGGAAGTGCCAAGCAGATGTAGCAGTGAGGAGACTAGCTGTTATTGCGGGCAGACACCAGCGTAATCGATGTGAATAACAGGCTTTTCAGCAAGGAACTGAAGCTGAAAGGCGGGTGTTAGGCGGCGGTGAGGCCAGCCTGCCATTTGCAATGATGTATCCTATAGGATTCACTTAACAAGTTTACTAGGTGCAACAGACAGATGCCTTCGAGAAGTGGCTTTCCAGACTTAAAGACCCGAAAGACATAGCTCGGATACTTATCCGCATTGAATCGCTAAGGCAGGGAAACAAAGGGGATTAATTGAAATGGTAAAGATATCTGAATTTGATCCAAGTGCTTACTTAAATAGTGGGGAGGCTATTGCTGAGTATCTGAGTGCAGCTCTGGAGGATGAAGACCCGGCAGTTTTCCTGGCTGCTATTGGACATGTTGCCAAAGCTCATGGGATGTCCGTTATTGCTGAGGAATCTGGTTTGGGTCGGGAAAGCCTGTACAAGGCATTTGCACCCGGATCAAAACCGCGATATGAAACCGTGCAAAAGGTCTTGCACGCCCTAGTGG
>JBATGO010000155.1:0-1636 GCA_049665845.1 Pseudomonadales bacterium
GATGATGATCATCAATGGCGAAGGACGCTCACCGAAGATCAGGGCCTTGTCACGTGCGATGGAAAACCTGGTCACCGGCGGCAACTAGACGAAGAACTACCGCCAGCGGGTTTGTGACCATCAGGTCCAGCCAGCCCGTCTCCGGAATCGAGGCAAAAAAAACCCCAGGTAAATTCGTTGCCCGGGGTCAATGAGCCCACACTATGATTGGGGGTGTGCGAGCTCAGGTAGAAAAACTTATCGTTAGCCATCAATCGCGGCCAATTTTGTACTTACCAGGAATGCGGCAATTCATCTCACTGGCCGCAGTTGCAAAGAGGCCCGGTTATTTGCCCTTCTTCGCATCCTTCTTAATATCGTTCTTGAGATCACCGTAGCTTGACTGAGCCTTACCAGCCGCTTTCTGCAGCTTGCCTTCAAGCTCCAGCGTTTCTTTACCGGCCATTTTTCCAGCGGCTTCCTTGGCACTACCTTCGGCTACTTTAATGCGACCTTTTACCTGATCTTTGTTCATCACTTACTCCTGATAATTAATTGCAGCCGCGCTTGCGTGCGCAATCGGTGCAAACGCCTTTCTCTCTAATGTTCGTGGGCGATTGGAAGCCGGCTGGATCAGGCTTTCTTCAGGCCGCCTGCCAGTACCAGCCCGCCGACCAGCAGCATGCCAACGCCAGCCCAGATCGGCACATCGACGCGACGCTTGTCATCAACCGAAATGCTCAAATCGCCTACGCTGGCCGTATGCGTGTCCTGGGTGTAGGTGAAGCCCCCGTACGCGAGCGCCAGAACGCCTGCTGCCATCAGCACGAGTGCAATAATCTTGGGTGTGTTCATTTGCTTTATCCTCTATTAAATCCACGGAATCGCATTCAAGCGCAGCCATTTGTGCTGTTTTTAAGCGCGTCGCAGCAGCTTTAATGCGGCAATAAGTATTACGGCGCCCAGCAACGAAACCACGATTCCACTCAGACTCAGGTTGCCCTGGTTAATTGTGGAAGCACCGAAAGCGCCGCCAAACAGCCAGCCGCCGAGCGCAGCGCCGACGATGCCAACGACTACGTTAAGCAGAATTCCCTGGCGCCCATCCGTGCCCATAACCATGCTGGCTACCCAGCCGATCAAACCACCAACCACCAGCCAAATTAGAATATTCACGATCGTTCCCTCACATTTTTTTGTTGAAAGCTACATTAGACTCGGCGGGCAGGGCAGGTCTGTACGCTGGCGCACAGATGAGCGGGGTTTCCCTGTGCATAAAGGCGGTGGAAAAAAGTCAGCTCAAATTATGTCGCGAGGAAGGGCGAGACAGGCCAGGTCGTTTGCCGACCGCAATCTAAGGCGCTTGTTATGTTGATTGCATCCAGGGTGCAGGTGAATATCGGCGGTTAAAGTACTTGCGTATCACACCGACGGCGGCTTTTGCCTCGTCTTCGTCGCGGCCATCGTTTGAGGCTATGAGCAGAATCATATCTGTGGGCGGATAAGCACGAACGTCCGCATACCAGTTACCGTCACCGCCATTGTGAGTGAGCATAACCGGCACGCCTTCTTCCACAAGCACGCCCCATCCCTTTGCATAGCCGGTTGCACCGCTCACTGGCATCTGCAGACTCTCATAAAGCGGCTGACCAAGCAG
>JBATGO010000156.1:0-2453 GCA_049665845.1 Pseudomonadales bacterium
CCGCTTACATGCTGCGCGACCTGGCCGCGAGTGTGCCACTGGACGAGGCCAACCGGCTGCGTTTTGCCAATGGCGATGTGCCGCCCGAATTGGGCGAAGGTTTTGCCGAACTGAGCGACTGTTACCGCGCGAGGCAGGGGTTGTTACAGCGTCTTGCCGATGCCTGCAGTGCCCGGCTCGGTAGCGCCGACAATGGGAACGCCCTAAATACCGATGCGGGCGGGCAGGGCAGCGATACCGCCAAAGCCAGTACGGCCGGAAGCTGGGATGTGCACTTCGGCGCCGTGGGGCAATTGCAGCAGCATTGCGACGCCGCACTGGCGGTGTGCAGCAGCTACGGTCGTGCCGGCAATAACGCTGGTAACCACTCGCACAATAATGCAGATTCAGCACCTAACGACAGTGACGACAACGCGCCCGCAGCGCGCTGGCTGCAAACCGAAGAGCGTATGGACGGTGTGGATGTTGTAGTGAGCAGCGTGCCGCTTTCCACGTCGAACATCCTGCGCGACCTGTTATGGAAGCAGTGTTTTGCTGCTGTGCTCACGTCGGCCACGCTTGCGCCGCTGGGTAATTTCCGGCATTTCATGCGCCGCATAGGCTACAGCAACGACGACAGCGCGCACATTATTCACGGCCAGCTCAATTTTGCAGGTGCCGAGTTCTATGTGCCGGCAATGCGCAGCGAGCCCGGCAACGCCCACGCGCACACCGAGGAAATTATCTCGCTGTTGCCCGAATTGCTGGCCGATGCACTGGCCAACGCCAGGGGCGCACTGGTTTTATTTTCTTCACGAGTGCAGATGGAAGCTGTGCAACAGGGCCTGCAATCGATACTGCCGGCGCAATTACTGGTGCAGGGCAACAGCTCGCGCCAGGCGCTGGTAGAAAAGCACAAGCAAACCATCGATAAGGGCGAGGCCAGCGTTATCTTTGGCCTGGCGAGTTTTGCCGAAGGGCTGGACCTGCCCGGCGATTACTGTACCGAAGTGGTGATTGCCAAGCTGCCGTTTGCCGTGCCCACCGACCCGGTCGATGTGGCGATGGGCGAATGGGTTGAAGCGCGCGGCGGCAACGCCTTTGCCGATATCAGCCTGCCCGAGGTATCGATGCGCCTGATGCAGGCCAGTGGCCGCTTGCTTCGAAAAGAATCTGATTCAGGCCGCGTGACCTTGCTCGATACGCGGATCGTGCGCAAGTATTACGGCAAGCAATTGCTCAAGGCGCTGCCGCCGTTTCGGCTGGCGCTGGAAAAGGCCTGAGTAGCAGATTTTTTCGGCCGCATTGTAAAATATATGGCTGCGTTGGCAGGCGTGCCCGCCGGGTATCAATCGGCAAAAAAGCGCAGCCAAATCAATACCTTCCTTTTACATTTGCACCGATACAAACGGCTGCAGCCGTTATCGGACTGTAAAACGTGCCCCGCGAGCTATTGAACCCCTCCTCACTTTGTGCGATAAACATCCAGCAGGTTAACGTTTTTTCAGCATTTTTGCGCCTGAATCGGCGTAGCAGGTGCCTGAGCGTGGCCTGTTGCGATGGCAAGTACCCACGCTGGGTTCCCACCCATCGCAACGTGTATGCGGGCGTTTCTGCGCCCGGGCAGTGAGGTTAACTGGTAGACCTTGCGGCTTTACGGGGACAGTTTACTTAATTGCCGTGCGCGGTAATTAAGTAAACTGTCCCCGGATGTCCTCTCTACGAAGAACCTCCTGTCGCCCGCAAAAAAGCGGTTGCATCTGTTTGTGTTACAAAAAAATTATATAAATCAGGGGGATACACCGAAGACGATGCCAGCATAAGTACACCACAACGCCCGTTTCCAACGCGGCGCACAGTTTTGAAAGGTTGTCCTGGTCAGCCGGCTTTTCTTTTATACGCACAGCAAGCACTAACGCTTGCTGTGCGCTATTGCTCGCTTTCACACACTCCCGACAAGCTACGCGCTGCTCGCGTATTTGCCCATGCATGGCGCTCGCCCTGCAGAAGCTGCGCCCGGAAAAGGGCTGGCAGGCCGCTCCTGGCCCGTCTCGTGAGTTGGTATCTCCCCAGGGAGGTCAAATCGCATAGCGAATAAATCAAAAATGACAGGTAATTCACTGAGCGCACGGTAACGCACGCAGCGTTAGACCTTAGCTTCGGGCAACTGGCAGGCCCGGAAACGCTGATGCGCGCCTGTAAATGCTTGACACACCATGTTAAAATTTTAAATGTTTTATTTTTTAATTTTATTTAACAGGTGCTTAAGAAGTTGTTAGTTCAAGCCTGGTAGATCTGGCAATCACCGTATCCAGTGACTTCGATGTCGCGCGTTTTTGTTATGAAAATGCGGGGATACGAGTTAAATGTAAAATTTAATGCTCGGGGTATTCCCTGCACGCTATTTATAGTATATAATTTTTATCTGGATTTTTTTAAAATAATTGTTGACACCGTAGCCAATTCCCCTATTA
>JBATGO010000157.1:0-4846 GCA_049665845.1 Pseudomonadales bacterium
CTGGATGGTTTCCTGGGTATCAGCGAACGCGGCGCGCTCGATGCGCGCACGGATGGATTGAACGCGGACCTCGAGCGGGTAGGGGACGATCGCATTGCACTGGATCGCCGGATCGAGCAGTTGCAGGAACGGCTGAGCGCGCAATATGCGTCACTTGACCTGCTGGTCAGCAACCTGCAATCCAGCGGCAATTTTCTGCTGCAGCAGTTGAATACGATTTCTCAAATTTCAACATCGAATCGCCGCAGCACCTAAACCAGGGCCGTTGACGCCAACCGGCCGCCACAGGAAAACGTCATGAACAAGCACTCAGCCAGTAAACAATACAGCAATGTCAATGCGCAGACCGGTATTGTCGATGCCGACCCGCACAAGTTGATACAAATGCTGTTCGCCGGTGCGCTTGAGCAGATTGCCGTGGCCAAGGGTTGTATCCAGCGCGATGATGTCGCTGGCAAGGGCGCAGCGATTGGCAAGGCGATTGGCATAGTTAACGGGCTGCAGGACAGCGTTAATCACGATGTCGACAGTGGCGGCCTCAGTGATAATCTCACAGCGCTCTACGATTTCGTCAACCGTAAACTCAGCGAGGCCAACGTCAACAGCGACGGGGCAGCGCTTGATGAAGCTGCAAACATCATGAAGGAATTGCAATCGGGCTGGAACGATATTCGCCCGCAAGTGCTGGCTGCTGCCGGCGAAGCATTGACTTCGGCCTGAGCAGCTTACGCGAGGCGCGCAAAAACGATGAGCGACAATAATCCCGGTGAGCCAGTGCTGCAGGCGCTGGATGCGTTGGTTCGCCGCTACGAGGTGTTCCTGCAAGACCCGGAACTGCCGCTTGGCGACCTGTTGCCGCTGCGCGCGCTCGATAACAACATGCGAGCTGTGGCAGAGCAGGCGCTGGCGCTGGCGCAAAGCGCGCCCCGACAGGCACCTTTAATTCAGCAACAACTTGCGCAAGTGGCCGCGCTGAACCGGCAAATACTCGACAAGGTTGAACAGGGCAGGGAAACCGTGGCTGCGCAGTTGGACAAGTTGGGTAAGGCGCGCAAGGGTGTGGGCGCGTACGCGGCTAACGCGCGGCTATCGTTTTAAGCGGTTTACTTCCCCATTGCCGTATCGCCCCACATAAAGTTAGTGACCACTACTTAAAAAAGCTTTTGTAAAAAAGCTATCCAGTAAAATTCCGTCACAATATTGACTCTTTCTTCCTCTTGCGGGGCTATTCGTTTAGAATCAGCCGGGCTTCTGGCGTGCTCAAAAATTCTTCTTGCACTCCGTGGCAGTACCATCTATTGGCAGTTTGCAGGGACCAGCCGCTTGAGGGTGGTCAGCAAGTCGACAACACATAGCGGCAGTAAAAAGCAGCAGTACCTAACAGCAGAATAATGTGGTGTATGAAGCGCTGCGCTTGCCCTTAAAAGCCCGCCTGCAACCAGGGTGATATTTGATCGGGCCGCAGACGTGTCGCGGCCTAAATCAGCGGCCTGCACCGGGAACCCAGACCAGGAATTTACTATGTCGCAAGAGCTCGCCTGCGAGACGATCGCCCCTGAACAGGCAGCAGCTGCAGATATCCTTTGGCCGGAAGCGCGGGTGCTGGTGGTCGACGACGACCAGGCGCGCCGCCGCGACATTCACTTGTTGTTGCAATTTATTGGCGAAGCTGCCGAGTCACTCGATTACGCAAACTGGCAACATGGTGTTGCGGGCGACTCGGGATCTGGCGCGCCCTGCGATTCCCTCAGCCTGCTGGTTTTTGCGCGCAGCGAAGCGGTAAATTTACAGCAACGACTGCAAATGGCTGCCGACTGGTGCCCCGGCCTGCCGGTCATGCTGGTGGGAGAGTCAACCGCAGATTATCCTGGCTTGCCCGCTGACCTGGCGCGTATGGTGATATCGCAGCTCGATATGCCGCTGGAATACAGCAAGCTGATAGATGATTTGCACCGCGCCCAGGTCTATCGTGAACAGGTTTCCGGTTCGCGCCGCCGGCCGGGGCAGCGCGACCCGCTGTTGTTTCGCAGCCTCGTCGGCACCAGCCGCAAAGTGGCGCATGTGCGCGAACTGATGGCGCAGGTGGCCGACAAGGATGTAACGGTTTTGATCACCGGCGAATCGGGTACCGGCAAGGAAGTGGTCGCACGCAACCTGCACTACCACTCGCCGCGCCGCCAGCGGCCGTTTGTGCCGGTCAATTGCGGCGCAATTCCGCCCGAGCTGCTTGAAAGCGAATTGTTCGGCCACGAGAAAGGTTCCTTTACCGGCGCAATCAGTTCGCGCGCGGGTCGCTTTGAGCTGGCCGAGGGCGGTACGCTGTTTCTCGATGAAATAGGCGATATGCCGCTGAACATGCAGGTGAAAATCCTGCGCGTGCTGCAGGAGCGCAGCTTCGAGCGCGTCGGTGGCAACAAGACCTACCAGGCCGACGTGCGCATTATTGCGGCGACACACAAGAACCTTGAAGAGATGATCGCCGCCGGCGAGTTTCGCGAAGACCTTTATTACCGGCTCAACGTATTTCCCATCGAAATGCCGGCCATGCGCGATCGCATTGAAGACCTGCCGCTATTGCTGAACGAGCTGATTTCGCGCCTTGAAAACGAGAAGCGCGGTTCAGTGCGCTTTAATTCAGCAGCCATTCTTTCGTTGTGCCAGCATGGCTGGCCCGGCAATGTGCGCGAACTTGCCAATCTTGTTGAGCGCATGGCTATCATGCATCCCTACGGCGTGGTGGGCGTGAAAGACCTGCCGGCGAAGTTTCGTCATGTGGAAGAAGACGAGCAGCACGATGAAAGCGTTAGCGGCATGCGCGCTATTAATATTCCCAGCACCGCCAGCATGGATGACCGGCCGCTGTTACCTTGCGACGGCATCGATTTAAAAGCCTATGTATCGACAATCGAACAGCACCTTATCCAGCAGGCGCTGGACGATGCCGGTGGCGTGGTTGCACGCGCTGCCGACAAGCTCGCCATCCGTCGCACCACGCTGGTCGAAAAGATGCGCAAATACGAAATGAGTCGCTAGTTAATTGGGGTCAGTGTAAAAATTAAAAAATAACCAATCTGGAGATGGCAGCTGCGCAAACGGTACGGGGGTTTGCTTGGTGGCCAGCGCGACTCCTGTCGCGATGGCCACGGCCGACGTCCTGTCGGCCTGCGCCGCAAATCCCCCGCACCATTTACGGCTGCCACAACTAACTGCGGGGAAGATTCAGCGAGTCTTCTTCTCAACTTCCGCAAGGATTCCACGCAAAATATTCAATTCCATCTTGTCCAGCTGTGTACGATTGAAGAGTCGACGCAAGCGCGTTTCCAGTTGCTTGGGGTTTTCGGGATCGTAGAAATCGATCCTGGCAAGCGTTGAGAACAGATGTTCGTAAAACCTTTCTACATCTTCACTCGATGCCAGCGGCTCGTCCCACTCGTCCATAGGTTGCTGCGGTCGATCATGGTCGGCCAGTGCCCTGATCCGTAACTCGTAGCAAATTATCTGCACCGCCATCGCGAGGTTGAGCGAGCGATAGCCTTCGTGTGTGGGTACATTTACATGCAGGTTGCAGCGCTGCAGTTCTTCATTGGTTAAACCACTGTCCTCACGGCCAAATAGCACCGCTATTTTGCTCGCCCCGGGTTGGCGGTAAATTTGTTCGGCCATCTCGCGCGGTTCTACGCAGGGCCAGGGAATGCGTCGCTCGCGCGCCGAGGTGCCAACAACATACTGGCAGTCGGCGATTGCCTCTTCCAGCGTGTCGCATACGCGCGCCTGCTCGACCAGGTCTTTCGCACCCGCAGCACGCCAGATTGCGCGCGGGTCCGGGAATTCCTGCGGGGCTACCAGCAGCAGTTGCGAGAGGCCCATATTTTTCATGGCCCGCGCGGCGGCGCCGACATTGCCGGGGTGAGAGGGGTTGACCAGTACAACCCTGATGTCGCGTATTTCGGCCATGGCGAGAGCAATTGAACCTGTGAAAAAAGCGATTTCGCGGGGGCGCGCAGTCTACCCGATTGGCCAGCGCTGCTCTACTTGCGTGTTTTGTTGGCCGCAGGCGTTTCTCAGCCAGTTTGCTCTGGTATACTCGCGCCGCTTTTTCGGGGCGCCTGTCCGGGCCTGCAGAAAAAAACCGATGCCCGCCTGTTTAGCAGCGCGCGGCGGTTCTTTTGAAAGTCTATCAATGCAAGATTAGCCGTTTAGCAGCTGCAGCCATGCTGCTCGCCAGCGCCAATCGTTTTTCGGAGTGTGTCGTGGAACCTGCTGTAAATATCGCGCTGCGCGCGGCTCGCAAAGCCGGGGACATGATTGCCAAGGCCGCCGAACGCATGGACCTGGTTAAAATCGAGGAAAAGGAAAAGAACGATTTCGTATCCAATGTCGATCACGAATCCGAGCGGGAGATCCTGGCGCAGCTGAAACGAGCCTGGCCGGACGATAATTTTTACGGCGAGGAGTCAGGGTTCCAGCAAGGGCAGAAGGGGGAGTCGGATACCACCTGGTACATCGACCCGCTGGATGGCACCACCAATTTCCTGCGCGGTATTCCGCATTATGCCATTTCCATCGGTTGCGTAAAAAAAGGCATGCTCGAACACGCCGTGGTTTACGACCCGATTCGACGCGAGGAATTTATCGCCAGTCGCGGCAAGGGCGCCTCGCTGAACGGCAGGCGTATTCGCGTTAGCGAGCAAAAAGAATTTGATGGTGCACTGATTGGCACCGGTATTCCCTATCGTGCCAGCCAGCAACCGTTTATCAGCGGCTACATGACCTGCGTGGAGCACTTTGCCAACAGCAATTCCGGTATCAGACGCGCGGGTTCCGCCGCACTCGACCTCGCCTATGT
>JBATGO010000158.1:0-11455 GCA_049665845.1 Pseudomonadales bacterium
GGTTCACCCCAAACGATGTATCCACTTCTTTCTTGTCGTTGCCAAGAAACCGACACATCTGCCCTGCTATCTCGCTCCGCCAAACCTATTTTTATAGGCTCGAAGTGCGCTTATTGTCTGAGCCGCAGCGCCAAATTCCCTGGACACGGAGACTCAGATGGGGCGATATTAGAGCAAGACGAGCACAATTTCAACAAGGGGGCGCAATTAAATTGGTTCTGGTGCGACGAATTGCCCGAAACCTGCGTCGCTCGCAACCGGGTTCCAGGCAGCTCAGCGAAATATTTGCCCATCTTATCCCGCATGCCTAACAACGTCCCGATAAATCGCTGTTAAGTCATTGATTTTAAGCCCCATAAACGACTAGCAACTTGTCTGCTGCTGCGCCGGTGGCGCGTAATACGCCACCAAAAATTTTTACAAATAACCTAGTTCAAGCAGGCGCCCAATCGCATTCGACTTTACCAAATGGGCGGCATAAAACGCATGCAGGCACTTTATGCGCGAAAAATCAGCAATTCCACCGATGCCGCGTATGCCTAAACCCTGCAGCGAGCGCCTGCGTTCAGGATCTGCCCGTGATGCTGCAGGCATCAGGTTTTCCCGAAGCGCCGCATAGGCATGGTGATCGGCGCGAAGCTGCGCCAGAAGTTCCCGCGACTCAAGCACTTGCGTCTGTATCAGCGCAATCGTGCCGGACGCTTCGAGGCGGTCAAGCGCAAGCTTTAGCGCAGGGGCCACAAGCCAAAACATCGTTGGAAACGGTTTTCCGTCAACAAGGCTGGCTACCCGGACAACCAGGGGCTCTCCCCACGGGTCGCGAACCGCAATGCCGGCCAGGCCACGCGGTTCTCGCCCGAGGAACTGCTCGATCAGTTGGCGGTCCCGTTCTGATACTGGCGATTCGCTGTATGTATGTGGTTCGATCATGGGCTCACAACCCGCTCAAAAAGAAGTATCACGTAATTGGCAGGAAGCCGGCACCATCGATAAAACTGCTGCTGCAAGAAAAAGCCCGGCGGGTGCCGGGCTTTTATTGCCTATGCTGTTCCGGAATCAGGTCAGAGTTTTTCCGCCAGCTCCGGCAGCACCTTGAACAGGTCGGCCACCAGCCCGTAATCGGCGACCTGGAAAATCGGCGCTTCCTCGTCCTTGTTGATCGCAACAATGACCTTGCTGTCTTTCATACCCGCCAAATGCTGGATCGCGCCTGAAATACCAACCGCGATGTATAGATCCGGCGCAACGATTTTACCGGTCTGGCCAACCTGCATATCGTTTGGCACGAAGCCCGCGTCAACCGCAGCGCGCGAGGCGCCCATCGCCGCGTTGAGCTTGTCGGCCACCGCTTCGATCAGCTTGAAGTTCTCGCCGTTTTGCATGCCGCGACCGCCGGAGACCACAACTTTCGCTGCGGTGAGTTCAGGGCGATCGGATTTCACAATCTCTTCGCCAACGAAAGACGAGAGCCCGGCATCGTGCGCTGCATCAATATTTTCGACCGCTGCCGAGCCGCCCGTTGCAGGCACCGCATCGAATGCTGTTCCGCGCACGGTGATCACTTTTTTCGCGTCGGACGACTGCACCGTTGCGATAACGTTACCTGCGTATATCGGTCGCTCAAACGTGTCGCCACTCACTACTGCAGATATTTCTGAAATCATCTGCACATCAAGCAGCGCTGCAGCACGCGGCAAATAGTTCTTGCCGTTGGTGGTGGCAGGCGCCAGCACATAATCGTAACCTGCCGCCACATCCGCAACCAATGCGCCGATGTTTTCAGCAAGCTGGTGCGCGTAGGCAGGGCTGTCGGCGCACAGCACTTTACCAATCCCGTCTACGGCCGCTGCCTGCTGCGCAACGTCAGCGCATTTTTCCCCGGCAACCAGCAGGTGAATCTCGCCGCCTATGGCCTTGGCCGCGGCAACGGCGTTCAAAGTCGCCTCTTTTAACAGTGCATTGTCGTGTTCTGCTACAACCAGGATGCTCATCAAATCACCTTCGCTTCGTTTTTTAGTTTGTCGACCAGCTCGTCAACACTTTCAACCTTGATGCCGGCCTGGCGCTCGGGTGGCGGCGCGACTTTCACGAGTGTGAGCCTGGCTGTGAGGTCGATACCCAGGTCGCCCGGCGACAGCGTATCCAGCGGCTTCTTCTTGGCTTTCATAATATTGGGCAAAGAGGCGTAACGTGGCTCATTGAGGCGCAGGTCGGTGGTGACGATCGCGGGCAGCTTCAGCTTCACCGTTTGCAAACCGCCGTCGACCTCGCGGGTTACGCTGACGCTATCACCATCGATCTCGACCTTGGATGCAAACGTCCCTTGCGGCATGTTGGCCAGCGCGCCGAGCATCTGGCCAGTCTGGTTGTTATCGCCGTCGATAGCCTGCTTGCCCAAAATCACCAGTTGCGGACTCTCTTTATCGACCACGGCCTTGAGCGCCTTGGCAACCCCCAGCGGCTCGGGGAACGCGTCGGTTTCTACCAGGATCGCGCGATCAGCACCGAGCGCCAAAGCAGTACGTAATTGCTCCTGGCAGACCTTGGGGCCTACAGAAACCGCAACGATCTCGGTAACGGTGCCCGCCTCTTTCAGGCGCACAGCCTCTTCGATCGCGATTTCACAAAACGGATTTACCGCCATCTTGACGTTGGCGAGGTCGACATCGCTGCCATCGGACTTCGGTCTTACCTTGACGTTGTAGTCGATGACGCGTTTGACTGCTACCAGAACCTTCATAGAGTCTCCGCAGGAATATTAGGAGGTGGATGAACTACGGCTGGCGGGGTAGCATCGAAGGCGATGCAAGCCAGCGCGGGGGAAAACAGCGGCGTATGATGTCGACAAATTTTGGCGAGGTCAAGCTCGGCACTGCCCAATTGCCGGTCATATTTTGACTTTGCCCGTTACGTTTTTTTTACGTGCAAACAGCGCAAAAGTATCAATAAGGCGGCGTTTTGCCCGCCTCTGCCCAATAGCCGAGAAATTTGGTCAAAGCATTGCCGGGCGCACGAGGCTAGCCGCTGCATACGACTTTGCTTATAATCATCGCCAATTTTTACGCGGTAGGATTTCTGCATCCGCCCGCCGCCAAACCGCTGCGGCCACCGTTCGTTGAAACTGGTTAGCCGCGCGCCCGGTCCGGCGCAACCGAAGCTCGCGCTCGCCAGACGCATTGCGTGCCACGCCGCACGACAGCCCTGCTGCCAGTTCTTGTGTTTGCCCAGCCGTTTCAACGGCGCGCACAATCGCCGTGTACTGCAATCTGCCTGTGAGGAAATTTTTTGTGGAAAGAGAATCGATGGAGTTCGATGTGGTTATCGTTGGCGCGGGGCCGGCGGGTTTGTCGACCGCTTGCAAGCTGGCGCAACTCGCCCGGGAGAGCGAACGCGAACTCACGATTTGTGTGGTCGAAAAGGGCTCGGAGGTCGGCGCGCATATCCTGTCGGGTGCAGTTCTTGACCCCCGCGCGATGCAGGAACTGTTCCCCAACTGGCAGGAACTCGGTGCGCCGCTGAATGTGCCTGTTAGTGAAGACCGCGTAATGTACCTGGCGGGCGATTCCACTGCATTGCCGGTGCCTACGCTGTTCACGCCCGGTATGAAAAATCATGGCAACTACGTGATCAGCCTGGGAAATGTCTGCCGCTGGCTGGCCGAGCAGGCGGAAGGCATGGGCGTTGAGATTTACCCCGGCTTTGCCGCAGCGGAAGTGCTGTTTCATGAAGATGGTCGCGTCAAGGGCGTCGCGACCGGCGATATGGGCGTAGGCGCCAGCGGCGAACACAAGGACAGCTACATGCCCGGCATGGAATTGCACGCGAAGTACACCGTGTTTGCAGAAGGCTGCCGGGGCCACCTCGGTAAACAATTGATTGCCCGCTTTGAACTTGACAAGGATTCGGAGCCTCAACATTACGGCATCGGTTTCAAAGAGGTCTGGGAGATCGACCCGGCGCTGCACAAGCCTGGCCTCGTTATTCATACATTGGGCTGGCCGTCGGCAAAGGGAACAGCGTCGGGCTCCTACCTCTATCACACCGAGAACAACCAGGTTGCACTGGGCTACGTAGTACCGCTGAGTTATAACAACCCCCACCTGTCACCATTCGATGAATTCCAGCAATGGAAACAACACGAAAAAATCAAGAGCTTCCTGAAAGGCGGCAAACGCCTCACATACGGCGCACGAGCCCTGATCAAGGGCGGACCACAGGCGCGCCCGAAAATGTCATTCCCGGGCGGACTGTTGATCGGCGACGACGCGGGCACGCTGAATTTTGCCCGTATCAAGGGCAGCCATACGGCGATGAAGTCCGGCATGATTGCTGCAGAGACCCTGTTTGAAACACTGGCCAGTGAAACGCCACCTGCAGAGCCCGCCAACTACTCGAAAAACTTCAATGCATCCTGGCTGAACGAAGAGTTGAACAAGTGGCGCAATTTCGGGCCGCTGGTACACAAGTTCGGTGGCATCCTGGGCGGCGCGTTGTCATTTATCGACCAGGGCATCCTGCAGGGCAAATTGCCGGTAACGGTTTCGGATACAACGCCCGACCATGCGACGCTCAAACCCGCCGCAGACATGCCAAAAATCAACTATCCGAAACCCGATAACGTTTTCAGCTTCGACAAACTCTCATCGGTGTTTTTATCGAACACCAACCACGAAGAAGACCAGCCCTGTCACCTGCAGCTGAAAGACCCCTCGATTCCTGTCGCGAAAAACCTGCCGCTCTACGACGAACCTGCGCAGCGCTATTGTCCGGCAGGTGTCTACGAAATAGTGGAAAAAGCAGGCAAACCGGAGTTCCAGATCAATGCGCAGAACTGCGTGCACTGCAAGACCTGTGATATCAAGGATCCTGCGCAGAATATCGTGTGGGTGACGCCCGAGGGCAGCGGTGGGCCGAATTACCCGAATATGTAGAATGCGCAGGCAGGCGCCGGGCGCAGCGCGTACAAACATTTTTCATAACACGCTATGAATACATCCCTGTACGCTCGACGGCAGCATCCGTGCTGCCGACGGTCATGAAAAATGTTTGTCCACACTGTCCCGTCGCTGCGGCCCGGCAGTATTCGGGAAGTTTTGCACGCCACTGCCGGCTAGCAAGCGCCTATTGAAAAAAATATGCCGCCTGAACAAACCTGCATTGTCCGCTCATTATCAACCTCTATCTCATTGGCGAGACTCGCCAACTGGTAGTAACAGTTGCGCGAAAAGCGCGCATACAAGCCATCCCTGACCAGCACCGCAGGCAGCGATTCTTCCTTTGCGCTACCCATACTGCCTTTGTCGGCGACGCCGGGCATTGGCAATAACACCAGCGGGTGTTCTGCGCCAATGGCAATTCGCTCGTCGCAGTTGGTCACAACCTCGAGTAGCTGTTTATAGCCCTCCCCTTCGACCTGCAAGCCGACAATCGTAAATGGCAGATCCTCTACCTCAATGCGAAGCAGCTGTTCCGGCGCATCGAGATAGTAGTGGCCATCTTTTACCAACAGTTGGCGGGCAAACAATGCGACCATTTCCCGGCGCGCGATTGGCGTGCCACCATAAGACCATTCACCGTTGCGATGGATCGTGATATCGATACGCCCCTTCCAGCGGCGCTGCCCTGGCGGGATATTTGGCGGATTCAGCAGCTTATCCAGATCATCACTCACGCGAACACCTCGCCAGCGTTAACAAGATGTAAACAAAATTAAAGAAGTTGATATAAATCCGGCGCTATTTTGCCGCGCCGGCTCACAGTCAGGCAAGGATTGCTTGCCAAACACCAGGGAAGGAAGTTTGTTGAGTGAATTCAGCTCTTGCCGGCCAGCATTGCCGCGGCCCTGTGCAGGGCGGCATCGAGACGATGCTGCGAGTCGCTGTCACTTTGTTGCGTGTCAATAGCGATATTGAGCTGATCGAAAATTTTCTGGTTGCGTGAATCTGCGACCGTGATAGTCATTTGCGCAACAGCAGAAGCGTGCCCGGCAGTGGAATAATTGCCGGAAGCGAGGCGCAGAAGGAATCCCTGCTCTGCGGATGTCGCTTCGGTGATTTCTTTCACAGAGAGGAAATACATGCGCAACTGTCCTGCCAGAGCGGCAACCATTTGTGGATTGTCGCCATTGACGAAAATCGGCGCATTCCCGGCAATGGGATAAGCATGTTTCCTGTCGACACTATAGCCACGCAACAGCGGCACTTGTTCGGCAATAGCATCAACAAAGCCCCCTGCGGTGGAACCCTCGCCAAACGCGGCGCAAGCACCAACCAGCTCAGCGAGGGCCAACAGCACTGCGGCTCGAACAAGAGGTCTTTTCAGTTGGCAAGAACGCATCGCGGACAGGATCTACTCCGGGCACAACGCCGCACCGATGAGGCGCCGCGTTAGTGTCCCTGAAAGCCGGGGAATCCTGACAGTCTAGATGCAACCGGCTGCGGGACTGCCGCGAGATGCGAATTTGCGCCGGGCGCGTATTCCGCTGCGGCGGTTTTGTGCGTCAGTTCGCAAAAGGAAATGGGTCCGGGCAGCGGCCGGTTGCCGCTGCGCGCTGCTCTGACTCGATGATAATCAAATCAAAGCAGGCGGACACTTACAACGCCATCGATGGCCTCAAGCTCCTTGAGCACTGCGCCCGAAGGCTTTTTCTCGGTATCGATTATGTTATAGGCAATCTCGCCACGACTTTTATTCAACAGGTCGATGACATTGATTTCATGTTCCGCCAGTATCGACGTGATACTGCCCAGCATATTGGGCACATTGCGGTTTGCAACACTGAGCCTGAACCCTGTAGTGCGCTCAAGCACCAGTGGCGGAAAATTTACCGAATTCACGATATTGCCATCTTTCAGGTAGCTAGCGATTTCCTGGGCTGCCATGACTGCGCAGTTTTCTTCCGCCTCCTCAGTGCTGGCACCGATGTGTGGCATCAATATGACGTCGTCGCGGCCAATCATGCCTGGCTTGGGAAAGTCGGCGATATATCCCGCCAACCTGCCCGAATCCAGGGCTGCTATCACTGCGTCGCCATCAACGATTTCCGAACGCGCGAAGTTGAGGATTTTGCAATGTGGCTGGGTGAGCGCAAGCAACTTTTCATCGACCAGGTTACGCGTAGCCGCGAGTACCGGCAGGTGCAGCGTAATAAAATCGGCACGCGCGAATAATGCTTCAATAGAATCCATTTTTTCCACCGCACTGGACAGGCGCCAGGCTGCCTCTACCGATATCGCCGGATCGTATCCGATAACATTCATGCCCATACCCAGCGCCATGTTGGCAACCTGCGAACCAATGGCTCCCAGACCCACCACACCCAGCGTTTTACCCTGGATTTCTCCGCCCTTGAAACGATTTTTCTCCTTTTCGAGCAGTTTGTTCATCGCGTCGGCATCATCCAGCGCAGCCAACTCGCCAACGTACCTGATACCGGGCACAATGCCGCGCGAGCCGAGCAGCAGTCCGGCCATTACCAGCTCCTTGACCGCATTGGCATTGGCGCCAGGCGCGTTAAAAACCGGGATCCCGCGCTCCGTACAATGATCCACGGGCACATTATTAACACCCGCACCAGCCCTGCCAATCGCCTTGACGGTCGACTCGATTTCATCGGGCTGCAGCTTGTGACTGCGCAATAAAATGGCGTCCGGCGCACTCGCATCGGCGCTTACCTCGTAGCCATTTTCCTCAAGCACGGATAATCCCGCGGGCGCAATATTGTTAAACGTTTTTACCTTGAACACTGGCAGAACTTCTCCGCTAAATTCGTGATGCCCCGGCCGAAGCTAGAACTGTTTGATTTCGGCGCCTTCGCGCAAGCTTTGCACGTAGGCGGCAATTTCCTGGTTCGCCGTCATCGCCGCGATCTGCTGTGCGAAAAAGGCCTTTTCCTGCTCGTCCATAATTTCGGCGTCTTCGATAATTTCGTTCACCCGGTAAACGAAGTGCCGCCCGTTTGCATCGGCAACGATATGGATACCCGATCCAATTTCTCCGCGCGAACGCTCAAATATCGCATCCCGCAAGTCCTGCGGCGCCTCGCGCGACTGGCGACCAAGCTCTGTATCCTCGCTCGCTGTCAATCGATGCTTTTCCGCTACCGCCGCGAACGTTTCGCCACCGCGAATCTCGTCGCCTACATCAGCGGCCAATTTTGCAAGTGCCGTGGCAATTTTTTCATTGCGTACACGCGCTACGATTTGCTCGCTGACCTCCTGGAAAGATTGCTGGCGCGGCTCATTTACTTTGGCAACACGCAGGACAACCGCTTGGGTGTCACTCAGTTCGACCATCTCGCTGTTGAGTTTATCTTCGAGCACTTCGGCACTAAACAGTGCTGTTAAAACAGCCGGGTTGCGAAATATCGTTTCGATCTCGATCGACGCCGCCTCTCCCTGCAGGCCGTTCACCGTAATGCCCGAAATAGCCTGCACTTCCACGCCGGCGACTTTTGCGGGCTGTCGCAAATCTGCTGCATTAAAGGCAACGTCCCTGACGCTCTCGAGCAGCGTTGCGAAACGCCCCAGCGCATTACGCCGCTGCAACTGGTCGGCGATTGTCGCGCGAATCTCTTCGTACTCAGGCTGCTCAATCACGTCGATATCGGTGACCGTTACCAGGTGCACGCCCGCATCGGTTAAAACCGGTTCTGATACTGCCCCTTGCTCGAGTGCGAAGGCAGCAGTCTCAAATGTTTCGGGGAAAGTGCCATCGCGTTCGGAGAAACCCAGTTCACCGCCATCCTCTGCAGTCACGGTATCTGCAGAGTATTGTTGGGCAAGATCGGCAAATCGCTCGCCGCCGGAAATCCTCGCAGCCAGTTCACGCGCGCGCTGGACAGCCTGTTCTTCGCTCTGGCGTTCATTAACTTCAAGCAGGATATGTGCAACCAGGCGACGTTCGCCTGCTTCGAACTGTAGCATTTGTTGCTCGTACTCGGCGCGCACTTCAGCTTCATCAATGTCTTCAACCAGATTGGCCTGATCGATTAACAAATACTCGGCGTCGACCGTTCTCGGGGTAACAAATTCAGCCCTGTTCTGCTCGAAGTATGCCCGCAACTCGTCATCGCCGGGATCCTCAACCTGCACCTGCTCTACATCCATTTCAATCCAGTCGACGCGCCGCTTTTCGTTAAAAATCTTTTGCAATAACGCCGTATTCGCTTCCGCAACAAAACTGCTCTGGCCTATCGCACTACGCAACTGCCCGAAGCGCATATCCTCCGCCAGCCGCTGCTTGAGCATATTAAGGTTGAAACCATTGTCAGCGAGCACGCGCGTCATTTGCGTATTGGAAAATTTGCCATCGACCTGGAAATCCGGTGTCTGCACGATCGACTGCTGAATCATGCGCTCGGGTGCCGACAGCGACAAATCCTCGAAGGTCTGCGCTATGAGGACGGACTGGGTCAGTCTTTCTATCGCCTGCGGCCTCAGGCGCTCGTCTGTAAGTGCAGCGTAATCTACGTCTTCACCCATGCGCGCAGCAGTTTCGTTGCGCAGCATGGCCATTTCCTGGGCCAGGCGAACTGCGTCTATTTCCTCGCCGTTGACTTCAAGTACAGTGGCAGCACCGCCGCCTCCGGTGAGCAGCGACTCTGCGCCAAACAAAACGAAAGGAACAATGATTATCGCAAGCAGTACTTTGCCCGTGCGACCTTTTATACTATCTCTGAATGATCTCAACATGCCGGGCTGGATAACCTTTCAAACGAATTCAGCGACTGTTTTATACGACTATTTTTAATAACGACGTGCAACAACTGCCTGCGTTCAGCAACTGCGCGCCTCGCGTCACCCGGCCATCAGCGATCGCAGGCCGGCAATATCTGCCTGCTACGATCTTCCTGCCGTGATCTGCCTGCCGCGCGAGCACGCTGTGAGGTATGATGCGACGCTTCAGGTATTTACAGCGTCCTTGAGTGCTTTGCCGGGTTTGAAGCCAGGCACGCGCGACGCTTTGATCTGGATAGTTTCACCGGTTTGCGGATTGCGGCCGGCCCGGGCACTTCTGTCCTTGACCTGGAAAGTGCCGAATCCCACCAGGTTTATTTGCGCACCGTCGCGCAAGGACTCTGAAATCGCTTCCAGCGCCGCGTCCAGCGCCCTGCCGGCCGCAGCCTTGGAAAGATCTGCAGACAATGCAATTGCGTCTATCAACTCGGATTTATTCATCGATATTTTACTCCCGGGGTATTTTATTGGCATCGCGTCAGCGCTTTTTCAAACGCGGGCAGAAGACGCAAGGCGCTACCATCGCTGGTATCCGTCGCTTACCTGCTCGCGGTAGTCTAGAAGAGGAAATGCCGCCACTACTTAAAGCAAACAAGGGCAAACGCCTGTTTTGCCCCTGCATGAGGTCAACACGAATGCCCAGCGGTCAATTCAGCCGCGCGACTTTATAACAAAGGCGAGAACAGGGTCAAGGAAAAGCCCGGTTCGCGCCACGAAATCCAACCAGCCGGAAGCGGAACTGAATCACGGGCACAGCTTTTTACAGTTCCAATCGGCAGGTTTTTGTGCTTGGACCTCTGCCGCTTGCGGCAGTCTTTCAGCCCTGCCACTAGTGTGTTTTAACCCGTGAATCGTCGCTGTCCTGTTCCTGCCGGGCCCGGTCCGGCGCGGCGATACTAACACCGAACTCTTCATCGCTGAGCGGATCGGGCATTTTTTCAAGCGCTATTTGCAGCACTTCATCTATCCAGCGAACCGGGCGAATATCAAGAGCCTCCTTGATGTTGCCCGGGATTTCCTTCAAATCGCGTTCATTTTCGTCCGGTATCACCACCGTGTTGATACCACCACGATGCGCGGCGAGCAATTTCTCTTTTAGACCGCCGATCGGCAACAATTGGCCACGCAAAGTAATTTCTCCTGTCATCGCCACATTGGCGCGCACCGGTATTTGTGTGAGCGACGACACCAGCGCAGTACACATTGCGATACCTGCACTCGGACCATCCTTGGGTGTGGCACCCTCAGGCACGTGAAAATGGATGTCGTACTTTTCATGAAAATTGCCCGTAATACCCAACACTTGCGCACGCGAGCGAACCACCGTAGTCGCGGCGAGAATCGACTCCTGCATGATGTCTCCCAGCGAGCCGGTCTTCACCTGTCTGCCCTTGCCTGGCACCGTCGCAACTTCGATGGTCAGTAACTCACCGCCAACCTGTGTCCAGGCCAGGCCAGTCACGTGCCCAATGCGGTTTTCCCGATCCGCTTCGCCGTATTTGAACTTGCGAACGCCACAAAGATCGGACAGGTTATCGCTGTTTACCGATACCGGCGTCTTCATTTCGCCTGTTGTAATCCCTTTGATAACCTTACGCACGACCTTGGAAATATTTCGCTCCAGCGCACGCACACCAGCTTCGCGCGTGTAATAACGGATCAGATCCAGCATCGCTTCTTGTTCCAGCACCAGTTCGTTATCCTGCACACCGTTGACT
>JBATGO010000159.1:0-3942 GCA_049665845.1 Pseudomonadales bacterium
GTTCAGGTCGCCTCACGAATTCATAATTGGCGCCTGCGGTTCAATCGGTATCGGGCAGCTTCGCTACAGCGAGCAGAGAATATGGAAAATCCGCATATCCTGATTGAGCAGGTGGGACTTTTCATGCCACTTGTCGCGACCATGCTTACGGTCATTGCGTTGCTGCTCGGCGCGCACTGGCTGCTGATCAGGAGGCAGCCCGGGCTCGGCAATGAGCGGCTGTTTCCGAGGCACCTCGCAATGCTGGGGCTGACCCTTGCCGGTATCCTTGCGATCGCGCTTGCACTGCCTGTCTCCGAAAGTACCCGCAACCAGATCATTGCACTTGTCGGCCTGCTGGTATCCGGCGTTTTTGCGTTTTCTTCCAGCACTATTTTTGCGAATCTCCTGGCCGGTATTATGTTGCGCGTGACCAAGCCCTTTAACACCGGGGATTTTATCGAGGTGGCCGATCATTTTGGCAGGGTTGTGGAGCGAGGGTTGCTCGATACCGAAATCCAGACCGAAAATCGCGAACTGGTCGCGCTGCCCAATACCTATATGATTTCGCACCCTATAACGGCGATTCGCGGTTCAGGTACGATCGTTTCAGCGACGCTGTCACTCGGCTACGATATTCACCATGTAAAGGTAGAGCCCTTGCTGCTTGAGGCTGCAAAACAATGCGGCCTGGAGGAGTCGTTTGTGCAAATCATGGCGCTCGGTGATTATTCGGTTACCTATAAGGTAAGCGGCATGCTGGTCGAGGTAAAAAGCCTGCTTACCAGTCGCTCCAATTTGTGTCGCGCGGTACTGGATGGCCTGCACGGTAGTGATATTGAAATTGTTTCGCCGGCATTTATGAACCAGCGCAGGCTACCGGAAGATACAAGAATGATACCAGCGATGTTGCAACAGGCACCGGCAGAAAGTATACCGGTTGCAGAAGGCGTCGCTTTCGACAAGGCGGAGCAGGCCGAGCAGGTCGAGAAAGAAAAGCAGCAGTTGCTGGAAAAAATTGAGGAATACAGTGCGCTGCTGAAGGATGCATCCAAAGAAAATGGGATTACATTGCAGGCTCAAATCAAGGAGGCTCGCGCGCAACTGAAAGTTATGCAGGCGGCAGAAGAAGACGATGTTGAGCCGGATGCAGGCTGAAGGATTGTACGATGCGGTCGCAGGACGCAGTCTCCCTGTAGTAATATGCCTGCGGCTTTGGTGTTAATATATTTTCCATTATTGATCTATATGAGAGGGATTAATCATGCCCGCAGCATTGCTTGTTCTTGTTCTAGTTGCCTTTTTACCGTATCTGCTTGCCGGCCTGGGTGGTTACCTGCGTATTAAACAGCTAGGCAGCTTCGACAATCACCATCCAAGGCAGCAGGCGAGCCTATTGCAAGGGAGTGGCGCCAGAGCAATGGCTGCGCAGTCGAATGCATGGGAAGCATTGGCGCTTTATACAGCGACGATTCTGGTTGTCTGGGCATCTGGAATCGCATGGGAGGAATTAGCAACACCGGCATTGGTATTCGCGATTGCGCGAGTCGCTCATCCGATATTTTACGTTGCTGACATAGCCGTGGCTCGCACTGCAGCTTTTCTCGCCGGTTTGTTCAGCTGCGTTTACATGATTTCGAAGGCCTTCTAACGACCATTGATATGGCCGCCTGTTAGTGTGATTCTGTTTATATTTTGAGGCGAGCCGGCACCTTGCCAATCTGCAATCGCTCGCATTGACCTGCTGCAGGTGCCCGAGATGGATAAAAACTATTTTGACGACCTGCAATTATTTCATTTCAATGCATGCCCGTATTGCCTCAAGGTGCGAATTGCGATGAAGTACATGGGTATCGATATGCTGCGCAAGAATATTAAAGAGAATCCCGAGCACAGGTGCGAGCTAGTCGAATGTGGTGGCAAAAAGCAGGTGCCATGCCTGCGCATACAGGAGCATGACGGGGTCAATTGGTTATACGAATCGAGCGATATTATTCGCTATCTCAGCAAGCGGGCGGCGTCGTAGTTCCCAGGTCCGAACCGTCGATGCCGCGCAAGCCCTGGCTGCATTGGTCCGGTTGAATCGGGATTCATACCCATAACACCCCGGGCAGTAGCTGTTTGATCGAGTAACTCTGCCACTGCTTATGTGCCACTAGCCTTTACTGGCGCGCGGTTCGCATACCGTCGGCCCGAAAAAGTAAGGTTGCGTAGCGAGTAAGTAAGGCACCTAGCCCGCGGCGTAAAGCGATAGAAAATTTGGTGAGACTTTCGTAATTGATTCGACGCCGACGTCAACCAAGGTTGCAGGTTGAAAGTTGAAGGTTGCTAGATGTCGATTACTTCCAGCGACATAAACGTGCCGCGCTGCGCTGCGGCAAGGCGCTTAACCAGAGCGTTTCCCAGTGCGGTGGCAGGAGTCAGCACGCCCGTAGCGTCGGGTTTGTGCTTATCCGGCTTCAAAAGGCACAGTGCAACTTCGCCAAGCATCTTCGACGTTGCCCCGTAGCCCGGGTCACCCTTGCCTGATACTACCGCAGTCGCTGACCGGCCATTTTCTGATTTCGCATTGACAGATACGCTGAATGCGCCCTGCGTCAGCATCCACTTTGGTGGCCCTTGCCCGGGCTTGGGTATGAGTTTGATCGGATCTCCCAGCGGATAGCCGAAACCGCGACTACCGTACAACCACGCCAACCGCGTCCATGTGCCCAATGAACAACATTCCCGATAGCTCACTTTGCTCGCAAGATCCTGCAACGCAAGCGAGCGCCGTACAATGGGCGCATTTATCTCGCCCATAAAGAAAGGTAACAACATGCCGTGTTTGGCGTCGAGCCGGCCACGGAATCCACGGGGCATCCCGTCGAGCGTTCCCGCGTCCAGGTCACTCGCTTGCACGCCAGGCGCCAGAAGGTAGGGATCGCGCATAGCCGCACGTGTAAGTCTCCCGCTGCGAATTGCAGCCTTGCGTGCCTTGCCCGATGCCAGGGTACCGCCGGAAAAAGAGCCGCTGTACTCCGTGTACACGCCGGTTACCTGCACCGGCACTGCAGTCGTATCGTTTACTCCGATTTTGGCTAATGCGAGGTAAGTGCCCAGGTCACTGGGAATCGAGTCGACACCACCGCCAAGCACAATTTTCGCGCCGTTCTCAATGGCAGTCTCGTGAAATTCGTCAATCATTTCACGCTGCCAAAAGCCTTCTCCCGACAGGTCGGCATAATGAACACCAGCGCGCGCGCAAGCGCCCAGCAATTCCCTGCCGTTATAGGCCGAAAAAGGCCCGGCGGTGGTAATGACCACTTTGGTTGAAGCGACCAAAGCTTCTACTGCGGCGGGATCGGTTAGCCGGCAAACCACACTTTCTAGCTGCTCGCTGTTCAGCTCAGCGCGCAATGCCTTGAGACTTTCGCCATTGCGGCCGGCTATAGCCCACCGCTTGCCAACAAGCTCGGGATGCCGGTCGAGATAGGCGGCGACAAGCTTGCCGGTGAAGCCTGTGGCGCCATATAGAATCAAGTCGAATTCGTTCATCTGTTCCATTCTGGTCCGGTAGCCTTGAATGGTGATCCAAACCGAGTAGTTACGAAACCCGGCCAAATCAGCTCAAGTGTTCGAAGGCTTCGAATGATAGGCATTTAGGGCCGAGCTCGATACTGTTTGCGCATTGTGGGGCCCAAAATAGCTGGCGAACAGAACCCATTTATTGGCCCGTGGCTTTTGCTTGCAGCGGCGGCTTTCGCCGCCAAACCAGCAGGGACGAACGGCAGAAAACGCCACATTTCGGCCATCCCCTGGCTTTGGAATTGATCAGCAAATGCTCCAATTAAGTTGATCTGGAGTGAGATTAAACTTGACGAAGCCGAGAGCGCTCCTCAACATAGTTCCGATAAACGGGGTCTCGTTTTTGGGAAGCTAAAAAATAACCAGTATCGGATAATCTACTGATATGAAAGGGAG
>JBATGO010000160.1:0-2780 GCA_049665845.1 Pseudomonadales bacterium
CTGCGGGATTTGTCCGGTTAGCCATCACCTTGCTGCTGGCAAGGCGATCGACCAGCTCGCAGGCGTTAGTGAGCTCAGCCCGCCTGCCGAAAAGCTGCGCCGTTTATTGCATTGGGGCCAGTCACTGCAAAGCCATGCCTTGCATTTCTTTCACCTGGCCAGCCCTGACCTGTTGTTTGGTTTTGAAAGCGATGTGGGCAAGCGCAGCATTGTTGCGGTTATAGAGAATCATCGCGATATTGCGCTCAAGGGTGTCAGGATTCGCAAGTACGGACAAGAGGTTATAAAAGCAGTAACGGGGAAAAAAATACATGGCATGGCGGTGCTCGCGGGAGGCATGAACAGGGCATTAACCGGGGAACAGGTAAAGCAACTGAAAATCGATATAAACGATATCGTCAGCTGGACCGAAGATGCGGTGATGCTGGCGAAGCGGCTTTTTCTTTCCAATATCGCATTGCACACCGAATTCGCAAAGGCCGACTCCGCATTTTTAAGCCTCGTGAACAAGGATGGCGCGTTCGATTTGTATCATGGCGGCCTGCGCATCAAGGATGCCGATGGCTCGATCCTGCATGATCATTATGATTACCGGAATTACACGCAACTGATCAGGGAGCAGGTGAAGTCGTGGAGTTATATGAAATTCCCCTTTTTGATCGAGCGTGGCCCGCAAGCCGGCTGGTACAAGGTGGGGCCTTTGGCGCGTATTAATAACTGTGACCGCATTGATACCCCTAAAGCCGAAAGCTATCGACAGGATTTCCTGGCCCACAGTGCAGTTCCCCTCATGCACCCACCGCTTGCTTTTCACTGGGCGAGAATGATTGAAACGTTGCATTGTGCCGAGGCGATAGCCGATATGCTCGATGACCCGGACCTCTGCTCCGGCGATTTGATGCGACATGGTGAAAAACAACTGGAGGGAATAGGCGTGATTGAAGCGCCGCGCGGCACCTTGTTTCATCATTATAAAATTAATGAAAATGATGAAGTGACCATGGCCAACCTGATTGTCTCTACCACCAGTAATAACCAGGCCATGAATGAATCGGTGCGACAGGTCGCGAATACCTATGTATCCGGCAGGGAGTTAACGCCGGAACTGTTGAATAACATTGAAGTTGCCATAAGAGCCTACGATCCCTGCCTTTCCTGTGCTACCCACGCTATCGGCAAGATGCCGTTACAGGTCGAGCTGTTGAATAGTGTTGGCGAAACTGTTGCCCATTGCAGTCGCAACATCGAGGCCGAATTCCATGCTGAATGAGCCGCGCATCCTGATATTGGCTATTGGTAACCGCAGTCGCGGCGATGACGGTGTAGCGCCCATTTTGCTTGAGCGCCTCGCCGCCAGAATTAACCGCATAGCGAATGCTGAGTTTATAATCGAAGAGGTTTACCAGCTTCAGCCAGAGCATATCTATGATATGGAAATAGCCGATGCCGTGCTGATTGTCGATGCCGCGACAGACCTTGACGCCAACATCAGGCTTGGCCGTATCAAAGCGAACAAAAAAGCTGAGGTGGGTACCCATACGGTAAGCCCGGGCAATCTATTGGGTCTTTACCAAAACCTATTGCGCAAGCCGCCGCCGCCAAGTTTCCTGTTAAGCATTAAAGCCAGTGAATTTGGTTTTACTGAAAAATTGAGTTGCGATTGCCAGCGTGCGCTCGCCGACGCGGAGTCATTCGTCCTCGAAGAGCTCGCAAATCCTTGCAGGCTGCTCGGGCAAGTAGCTGGTTTGCGCGCCGCGGAGCAGCGATCCATGGAGGGACAAGCTATGGAGGGACAAGCTATGGAGGGACTGGCTCTGGAGAGAGGGGCCTAGGTGCACGAATGGTCCCTCGCGGAGCAGGTGCGTTCCATTGTATTGGAGGAGGCCCGTGCAAATGCCTTGTTTTGTGTTCGGCGAGTCACACTTGAAGTAGGCGCGCTCAGTTGTGTAGAGCCCGGCGTGCTGCAATTTGCGATTGAAAAAAATCTCGAAGACAGTATCGCAGCCGAAGCGGATGTAATAGTTCGCACCAGGAAGGGCAGGCTGAAATGCTATCACTGTGGGAAAGTATTCGAGGCTGAAGATATGTACCAGGCTTGCGTTCACTGCAATCAGTACGGCTTTACCATTATTGATGGTAAAGATATGCTGGTAACTGGCATAGAAGGAGCATAAGCCGATGTGCACGACCTGCGGCTGTGGCAACGGCGCAAAGCTGGCGCCATTTGGCGGTGTCAGCGCGAAGCTTGCGCCGTTTGAAAGCCACAACATAAAGCTTGAAAAGCGCATACTCGCTGCGAATGATGATTACGCAGCAAGGGTAAAAAGCAGGTTAAAGAGCGTCAACGCCAGCACGTTTAACCTGTTATCCAGTCCCGGTGCCGGCAAAACCACGTTGCTGGAAGAAACTCTTAAAGTATTGCGCGACAAGCGCCCGCTTGCGGTTATCGAAGGTGACCAGCACACCGACCAGGACGCCATGCGTATTCGTGCTACCGGCGCGCACGCAGTGCAAATCAATACCGGCAAAGTATGTCATCTCGAAGCGAGCATGGTATTTGATGCCCTGGACGACGTCGAGCTACCGCAAAACGGCATGTTGTTTATAGAGAATGTTGGCAATCTTATTTGTCCTGCTGATTTTGATCTCGGCGAAGATAAAAAAATCGTGCTGTTTTCCGTGACCGAAGGCGAAGACAAGCCCATCAAATATCCACATATCTTTCACGCGGCTGACCTGGTCGTGATCAGCAAGATTGACCTGCTGCCGCATTTGCGCTT
>JBATGO010000161.1:0-2252 GCA_049665845.1 Pseudomonadales bacterium
CCGCCCTTGGTAAGAAAGTCATCGACCGAGACGATGCAGCGGACCCCGGCGACATAACCGATGCCGGCAATGCAGCTGCCACCCGCGCCAGAACCATCGGTGTCTTCCTCCTGCATATAACCGCACAGGGTCGACAATTCCAGAAACGGTGCGCCTGCATCAAGTAACAGGCTCAAGCGTTCCCGCGGCGGGATAAAGCCCTTCTTGATGTAGCGTGGTGCTTTGGCCTGTGCCGTTTCAATAACACGACGCTCAATGCCGCGAAATTCATCAACCGCTGCTGTCATAACCTTCAGGTTGTTTTTATACGCATCGGACTGGATGTCCAGTTGGGATTCGATAACCGCCATAATTTGTTCCTGTAACCGTTGTTTCTGGGCAGTATATTCAGCCGTGAAACTTTTTTATCCGCGGGAAAGAATGTCCATCTTTTTTCAAATAATCCCAAGCACGACTTCATCGGGGCCACCACCAATAGGCGCTGTATGCCGGTAGTTTGCTGAAATCAAAAGCTTTTCTGGAGCATTAAAAAGGAGCTTGAATAGCCCCTGACGAAATGGCGGTGAGGGAGGGATTCGAACCCTCGGTACGTTGCCGTACACACACTTTCCAGGCGTGCTCTTTCGACCACTCAGACACCTCACCGAAATTTTTCGCGCAAGCAGGCAAACGAGAGCGGCGCACTCTAATCGATTGCCACGATGCTGTAAAGATTAGCGCGCCTTGCGCATGCCGGCACGCAGCTGGGCAATTTCATCTTCAGCCTGCGCCAGCTTGCGCTGCAAACCAATCACGGTGCCCGCCGTGCCCTTACCCTCGGCCTGCATATCGTCAATGAGTTGCTGCAACTCGGCTTTCTCCTTACCCATCTGCTCAATCGCAGCAAGCAGTTCCCTGCTCTCCTCTGTGAAGTTGACGATCATCTCGCGCATCGTATCCTTGTCGCCTGCAGCCAAACCCGCAGAAAGATTTTCAATCTGCCGTTGCAGCATATCGCGCTCGGCTTCCAGCGAATCGATATGTCCCTGCCGCGCGGCGGCAGTAGCTTCCATCCGCTCCAGGTCTTCTCGCAACTTGTCGACCTGCCCTTCGCTGGCGCGCAACTGGTCGCGCAACCGTTCTAGCTGATCGCGATACATCGCAATTTCTGCGGCTGCATCAGCATCAACAGCTTCGGGCACAGCCTGTTGAGCAGGGTGTGCCGCTACCTGGCTTTGCTGTTCACTAAGTGCTGCTTCAGCATCTTCGGCGCGATTCCTTTGCCTTGCAGCAATCATTGCGAACACGATGCAACCGGTTAGCAAAAACAACCAGAGCCCGCTGGCCAGCAAAAGCATTGACGCTGATATAGTCATATAAATTATTGTTGCGCGCTATTGCCCAAATGAAATTGTAAGTGCTTGCTCGATTAAGGCCTGCTCGAATTTTGGCGTTGCACGCAATACGTTGATTGCGATACCGCCGCGTCGCGTGTAGCGGCCGAGCACCGCGACCGCTTCAATGGCCTGCAATGCCGAGAAATCACAGTATATCTGCTCGATAGTCTGCTCGTGAAAGCCGCTGTGCTCGCGGTAGCTGGCGATGTATTGTAGCAAGCTGTCCTGGTCGAGCTTGCGCCCCGCATAAAAGATATCCAGGTGTGCCCAATCTGGTTGCGAAGTAACCGGGCAATTGCTGCGCAGCAACCGGCTTGTGAGCCACTCGCCTTCGGTTTGCCCTTCGCCTTGGCCCAGCAAAGCAGCATCGCGCTGGTAGTTGTTGCAGGCTACCCGCCTGTTGTCGATCAAAACGGCTTTGCTTATGTTTTGAATACCGGTTTTTTTTTGCGTATTGGTTTTGTGCGGCGTGCCATCCATATTGCGGCTTGCATCAAGTATTTCAAATTCTATTGCCACGCCACATGCCGCAGTCAAATCGCCAGAAACAGCTCGACGCAGGTCATCGGCACTATCGAAATGCTGCTGGTTCAAACTATTCAGGTAAAGCTTCAGCGATTTTGACTCAACGATGTGACTGGAACCGGCGTTTACCTGAAATCGTCCGTGGGAAAACTGTGGCTGGCCTTCGCGTGAAAGCCAGGAGACCTCGAAGCAGTGCCAGTAATCGGCGCCGGACATGGCCGGCAACACATTCTGCTCAGGACAATCCAGCGTGGCGCGATAGGCTTTGCGCTCGATAGGATGCAATATCGCGGGATCATAGGCACGCGCGTAATCGCTGCGCTCACCTAAAGAGGAACTTGCCGCGTAAGC
>JBATGO010000162.1:0-13868 GCA_049665845.1 Pseudomonadales bacterium
GGATGGCATGTCGCTTTCATGACCTTACGGCGGCATGGACGCCGCCGTCGAGCGTGCATGGATGTATTTATAGCGTGTCATGAAAGCGACTGGCAAACTGTGAGCGGCGCGCTTTCGGCCAATCCACAAGCCCATGCAGGCGCAGCGTATTCAAACACCCGCGCAGAGTTGCTCGACAACCTCTTCAACAGCAAGCCCATCGCAATCAACCGTGCGCATCGCAGCGCGTGCATACAGTGGCTCGCGTTCCCGATATAGTGCTTCCAGTGTTTGACAGGCGGGCCTTGCCAGGCCGCGCTGCTCTTCACCTTCGGCACGCACTCTCGAGATCATCGTCTGTGCTGAAATTTTAAGGTAAACGGTGGCCGCGATTGCGGCGAGCGCTGCCATCGCCTGCTCGCTGTAAATCACGCTGCCGCCAGTTGCGATCACATACTTTTGCGATGCCGGCAGACGCAGCAACAGGATTACCTGCGCTTCTGCTGCGCGCAGCCACTGGTAGCCGTGTTGCTCGAGCAACGTCTGCAATCGTGCCCCATGCCGGGCTTCGATAAGCCTGTCGGTATCGATGAAAGTCGCGTTGCTGCGCCTGGCCAGCGCTGCGCCCACACTGCTTTTACCCGCACCTGGCATGCCGATCAGCGCGATATTGTGCATATCGTTAGAGATGCATCAGCAGCCAGATTGGCGCGACCAGGTAAGTCGCGAGCGTCATGAACATACCACCGGAGCGAAACGCCAGCGGCTGCAGTACGCCGGTAATTTGCAGGTAGTGTGAAAGCCTGCCAATCACCAGCAGTGTACCCAGCGTGTGCAGCCATGCGCTGCCTGCACCGGCCAGTTCCATCGCTGTAATCAGCAGGATCGCGAGCGGCACGGTTTCTACAAAGTTGGCCTGAGCGCGGATGCGCTTGAGCAGCTCACTATCGCCACCGTCGCCAAGTGGAATATTGTTGCGCAGGCGATAGGCGCCAACGCGCAAGGTGAAGGGTATAAACATGAGGCCCAATAAGGCGAGGTAAAGGCTGCTGATAGCAAGTGGAGAGGTCATGGTAGTGTCGCTCCTGCATGAATTGAAAAGCCGGGGCGACATTAGAACGCGGGCAATACCACGCATGCAATAAGCACGGCAGTGCCGTGCTTATTGCGCAGGACGACGGGTTATTGATTCAGCGGGTGGCTGCGTAACGCGCCATGACTTTTTCGCGCCTGGCCGGGTCGATATTGATTTTTTCGAGGTCGCCGGCAATGTGCGGCACCGCCAACAGGCGCTGGTCCATTACCTTGTACCAGAGCGTCGGAATATAGGCGACCAGGTACATGCCAAAGTAACCAGTGGGCAGCTGCGGAATACCCGCAAAGTTGCGCAGGCTCTGGTAGCGGCGGGTGGGATGGGCGTGGTGATCGGAGTGACGCTCGAGCTGGAACAGCGCGAGGTTGCTGAAGATTGAATTGGCGTTCCATGAGTGGTGTGGCTTGCAGGATTCGTAGCGACCATCGGCATTTTTCTCGCGCAGCAGGCCGTAGTGCTCAATATAGTTTGCGCTGCTCAACTGCAGGTAAGCCCAGGCGCAATGAATCGCGAGAAAGGGCAACATGATCGGGCCGAAAGCAATAAGCAGGCTGCCATAAAGCAGCGCGCTGAGCGCATAGGATTGCAGGATATGGTTGTGCCTGCTCCAGAAGGCCTCGTTCTGGCGTTCTAGGCGATGACGTTCGTTCTCGATACCGCGTCGCCACGCACCGGGAATTTCGCGCAGCACGAAACGGTAAATGGATTCGCCCATGCGCGAGCTGGCCGGGTCTTCCGGTGTCGCGACATCGCGGTGGTGCCCCGCATTGTGCTCAATGCAAAAGTGACCATATCCGGGCAGCGCCAGCACCACGCGCGCCAGCGCGCGTTCGAGCTTGGTGTCCTTGTGACCGAGCTCATGGGCGGTATTGATCGCCAGGCCGCTGTAACCGCCCGCCGTTATGGCTGCGATGAAGAAAGTCAGCAGCGTTTGCGGTTGCGTGCCGACAAACCACGCCAGCGCCAGCAGCGTGATGAAATGCGCAGGAATCGACAGGAAAGTGAGGTATTTGAAATAGGGATCGTGTTGTAGTTTGTCGAGCGTTGCATCGTCGACATTGCTGTGGTCTTCACCAATTACCAGGTCGACGATTGGCAGGATGATGTAACCGAGCAGCAGCGGCATGGCCAGCGCCCAGACCGAGCCGCTCAAGAAGTACAGCGCCAGCCCGGCGACCGGCAGCAGTGGCATCACCGGTGAGAGCATCCACAGCAGGTGCGGGTTATTCAGTGTATTGGATTTGCGCGTCAGCGCTGGCGCGCCCATGTTGCTTACATTGTTTGCGTTCATAATATTTTCGATCAGTTTGGCGACAGGTGGTTTTATAGGTTTATCGAGTCCCTGCACGCTGCAGAAATTATAAATAATTCTCCGGGCGTTAAAGTCACTCGAAAGCGTTGCGACGATGACGATACCGTCAGGTTACAGGCAAGCGGCCCGGTCTTGCATAGCATATAATGACTATTTAATTGTCATTTAACGCCAATACAGCGCCAGGCTGTGGCGGGCGGCGCAGCCCATTGGATACACAAAAGCTATATTTTTCAGCTACCTACGCCCGCCTGCTGGCGCGCAGCGGGCGTTCGGACGCCGGTATCTGCGGGCTTGCAGAGCTGTTGGCAAACACCGGGCTGGACGTGCAGGGCCTGCAAGCGACGGAGTACCTGGACTGGGCTGTGGTGCGGCAGATGCTCGTGAATATCGACGCCAGCGGTGCACCGCGCGACTGGCCGGTGCGATTTGCGCAAACACTTACACTGGCCGGCCATGGACCGATGGGGTTTACCGCGCTCAGCGCGCCCACGCTGGGCCGCGCACTGGAGGTGATGGTCAACTACCACCCCACGCGCATAGCCACACTGCAGGTCGGCATGGAACAGTCTGCCGACGAAACCGGCGTGCAGTTCATTACTGTTCGCGAGCTGACGGGCGATGATGTTTATGGCCATCAGGTGATGGAAATTGCTCTGCAGGTCGCGCTGTCCCTGATCGAGGCGCTGGTCGGGCATGAGCTTGGATCCAATGTTGAACTGCACTTCGCCTGTTCACGTGGGCAGCATGGCGCGACGCTGGAAAAGGCCTTTGGTGTGCGCTGCCACTTCGATTGCGAACGCAATTGCATCGCTATTCCCAGCTCCTGGCTGTATATCGCATCACCACTGTACGACGAGGCCAGCTACCACGCCAACCTGAAAAAATGTCGCGAGCAGATGTCGTCGCTTTTGACGATGCAGGCCAACACGGTGGAATGGCTGCGCCAGCGGCTTGCGCAAAATTTTGATCAGGCGCTGGCGGACCGCGCAGTAGAAACCATTGTGCCGGATCTTGCCACCTGCGCAGCGGCTTTGCATATGTCGCAGCGCACGCTGTCGCGCAAACTGGCGCGGCACGATGCGAGCTACTCGGCGATACTCGCGGACGTGCGACGTGAGTACGCGCTGCAGTTGCTTGCGAGCAGTTATTTGTCGACAGGCGAGATCGCCGGATTGCTGGGTTACGCAGATCCCGCCAATTTTATTCGCGCGTTTCGCAGCTGGTGTCATTGCACGCCACAAGACTGGCGCAGGCAATCCAGGCGGCCGGCAAGCAATGCAGGCTATGCGTAATGCTGCTTGACCCGATTACTTGTGCGCAAGTTTCCAGGTCGATACGGCCTGTGGCGACGAAGATGCTTGCGGGAAATAGTAAAATCGTATCCCCGCATGGCAAGATTTATTGCGCGACTTGGATAATCACCGAAATATAAGCGTAAAATCGGCACGGGTTCATTGCATGCTGAGGAGCGACAAAAATGGGTACGACGATACTGGTGATGCTGGGTGTAATCGCGGCGTTTTTTTTATATGGTGTTGCGATTTACAACAAACTGGTTGCCTACCAGAATCGCTATAAAAATGCTTTCTCGCAAATAGAGGTTCAGCTCAAGCGTCGCTACGACCTGATTCCCAACCTGATCGAAGTCGCGAAAAAGTACATGTCACACGAGCGCGAAACGCTGGAAGCCGTGGTCAATGCGCGCAATGCTGCACAGCAGGGGCTGGCCAACGCGGCTGCAAACCCAGGTGATCGCGCAGCGCTGCAGGAACTCAACCAGGCTGAAGGTGCGCTGGCCGGCGCGCTGGGAAAATTCAACGTTGTGGTTGAAGCCTACCCGGAACTCAAAGCCAACGAAAACATGCTGCAGCTTTCCGAAGAACTGACCTCTACCGAGAACCGCGTTGCGTTTGCGCGCCAGGCGTTCAACGATGCCGTTACGCTGTACAACGAGTACCGGCAGAGTTTTCCGCCGGTTGTGCTGGCGCCTGTGTTCGGCCATGCCAGCGACGCAGAGCTGCTGGAATTTGAAGACAGTGCAGCGATTCAGCAAGCACCGAAAGTGGCTTTCTGACTTTAGCCCGCTAAAACCTGTCGATGAATTTTTTTGAGCAGCAGGAGCGGGCGCGCTCCCGCACCGGTCTGCTGGTTTTGCTTTTCGCGCTCGCAGTGTGCTGCCTGGTCGCGGCTACCTGTTTACTGGTAGCGCTGTTTGGCGGTGTGTTACAGATACCCGCACCCGGCGAAGCCCCGGGCTATGCAACGATGCCCGGATTGCTGGAGCAGGTGCGCGCGCTGCCGCGCGAGACCGTCGCCGGTATCAGCGTACTGGTTTTTGCGGTGGTAGGTCTCGCCGCATTGTTCAAGCTTGCACAATTGTCCGGTGGCGGCAGCCGGGTTGCCGAAGCGCTGGGCGGACGGCTGCTGAATGTCAATACGCGCGACGCCAGCGAGAAGCGCCTGCTCAATGTGGTGGAAGAGATGGCGATTGCCGCTGGCGTGCCCGTGCCGCCGGTCTACCTGCTCGAAGAGCGCGGTATCAACGCGTTCGCGGCTGGTACGACGCCGCAAAACGCTGCGATCGGGATAACCCGCGGTGCGATAGAGCAACTCGATCGCGACGAATTGCAGGGTGTGATTGCGCACGAGTTCAGCCATATTTTCAATGGCGACATGCGACTCAACCTGCGCTTGATCGGCGTGCTGTACGGCATTCTTGTGCTCGGTACGGTCGGTTATCACATCATGCGGGCGGCCTCGCGTGGTGCGCGCCGCAGTCGCGACAACGGCGCCATGCCTTTGCTCGTGCTGGGCGGCGGACTCATGCTGATCGGCTATGCCGGCACATTTTTTGGCAACCTGATCAAGGCAGCGGTCAGCAGGCAGCGCGAGTTCCTGGCTGATGCGTCAGCGGTACAGTTCACCCGCAATCCCGGCGGGATTGGTGGCGCACTGAAAAAAATTGGCGGTTTTGACGGCGCGAATGCGGCGGGGTCGAAGCTGGCGCATCCGGGTGCAGCCGAGGTCAGCCACCTGTTTTTCGCGCAGGGCGTGTCATTTTTATTCAACGCGTTGTTTGCTACCCACCCTCCGCTGGAGGAGCGCATTCGCCGCATCGATCCGCGCTGGCATGCCGATAGCGGTGCAGCGCTGCAAGTGTCGCCGGAAAAGCATGGCAGCTCGCTGGAATCGTCAATAACGAGCAGCGCCGCGACTGCTGCGTTCAGCGATGCAGCTGCTATTGTCGATCGTGCGGGTATGATTACGCCAGAGCTCACTGCACATGCCGCAGCGCTTTACGCTGGCTTGCCGGCACCGGTCAGCGCCGCAATACACGAACCCTATGCAGCACGAGCACTGGTGTTTTGCCTGTTGCTCGACCGCGCCGCAACTATCAGGGAGAGCCAGCTGGCGCTGTTGCAGGCCCACCTGGATGCGCCAACCTACGCCGCGGTGCGAGAACTGCAGTCCGTGGTGCAGGGCAGGGATGCGGATTACCTGGAAATGCTCGACCTCGCGATACCTGCGTTAAAGCAACTGAGCGCCGCGCAGGCCGAACGCTTTGATTATCTGCTTGACGCGTTGATTCGCATCGACAATAAAATCGAATTGCTTGAGTGGTCGCTCTACAACATCGTGCGCATCAACCTGCAGCGTAATGATGCGCGGGGATACCCGTTGCAACGTGCGCGCGATGTACGATTGCTGGCGAGGCCGCTGGCAGTGGTGCTCTCTGTGGTCGCCTACGCCGGCGTTTACGAAAGCCTTTATGAAGCCTTAGCGCCGGGCAGCGAGTCTGGTGAAGTGGCTGTCGCAGAAAGTTTTCGTGCCGCCGCAAACGCGCTCGGACTTGGGGGGATGCCACAGTTGCCGCGCCACCAGGTAACGGTCGATCGTTTCGTACAGGCACTGGCGCTGGTGGAGCGAGTGCGTCCGCTGCAAAAACCGCTTGTGTTAAAAGCGCTGGTGGCGGCCGCCATGCACGATCGTGAATTGCGCCCGCTGGAACTGCAGTTGCTGCGTGCGATCGCGCTGAGCCTGAACTGTCCTCTCCCACCTGTCGAATCCTCTTACACCTAGATCCCGCCGATGCCCCAAAGTGTCGCTGTTCAAATTTCAAGCCATTGTTTTTACGCGTTATTGCAACTTTGGTATCGATTTTGCTCCGCTATCGCATTAACGTAGATGTGCTTGTTAGCTGCGCAGAACATGCGCTGTGCAATGCCAGGCACGGCGTGCAAGCTCAGTGGTTTCGGCGTTCAGGCGTTACCGCGATTCACCTAGTTGGCTGGTTACTGCATCAATGATTTGCTTGTGCCCACATTGCAACACAGAACAAATGGTTACCGCCATAGCGCTGCAGGAGCAGCGGGATATCGTGAGCTGCACTGCCTGCAGTGAGTCGTTCAAGCCGCGCGCACACCGTTTGACCCCGGCGCGCGAGCGAGCATTCAAGCAACGCCGGCGCGAACAGGAAGAGGATCAACGAGCCACGCAAAGCCGGCAGGCAGAAAAACTGGCTGAGCAAACCCAGGCAAGGCAAGTAAACGTTGAGGATGTTGCGGACGCCACTTCGAACACGCCTCAGACCAAGTCGATCAGCGCGAGTGAAACAATGGCCGACAAGGTGATGCAGCGGCTGGACGCATCACTCGGTGCAAAAATCGAATTACTTGGCGCGCATTTCGGCGAACGGCTTGCCGAAACATTGGAGCAGGTCCTGTCGCCGCGCGCGATTGAGCCAGAACAGCGTGCTCCGGTACAGCAAGAAAAACCGTTTTTAAACAATCCCCGAATTGAAGAGGGAAACACGACCATGAAAAATGATAACGATTCCGGAACCGGCCAGGCCGGGCAAGCAATTAACGCAACCGAGCTTGAAAAAGCGCGCCACGCTATTGCGCGGCAAAAACTGATGCTGGACTATAAAAAACTGCAGCATGAAAGCGAGAAACTTGCTGTTGAGCGCAAAAAGCTCGAGCTCGAGCGCGTCAAGCTTGAAATTCTGCGCAAGCACAACCTTCTTGAAAATGGCAAGCTGGCACCTGCGCAAGGTGTTAACCCGCAGGGCATCGCAGAAAGCAAGCCGCTGGTCGAGTACGATGTAAGGGCCGATTACCTGCCTCGCACTCCGACCGCTATCGACCGCGACCCGCGCCGGGCAGAGCCGCGCAGTGTCGCCAGGCGCACAGCGGGACAGGGCAGCGCAGAAGTGAAAGGCGATTTCAGGCTGGAGCTGATTCCCAGCGAACCCAAAACGCTGGTGCGACGCAACATCGGTACCAAAAACAACAAACTCAAGTAAGCGAGCACCGAAAATTGCCTGCTGCGCTTTTGCGCGGCAGGCAACTCTCTCAAGCAATACTTTTCAACAGCACTTTCGAATTTCTCTGGTAATTGTAGAGCGCCTGTCTTTGTTCGGGCAGCTCTGCGATTGCCACCTCCCTGAAGCCGTGCTCAAGAAACCAGTGCGTGGTTTGCGTGGTCAGTACAAATAGTTTGCTGATGCCGCTGTTGCGCGCCTTGATTTCAAGTGCAGTGAGCAAATCGGTACCACGCGACGCGTTGCGATAGTCCGGGTGCGTGGTGATACAGGCAATTTCCGCAATATGCGGATTGGCCTCGCTGCCTTCGCAGTACGGGTACAGTGCTGCCAGTGCGACCAGCATGCCTTCGCGCTCCACCACGGTAAAGTGGTGCAATTCACCCGCAAGTTGTGCGCGGTCGCGCGCTACCAGCACGCCACTTTGCTCCAGCGGTGCAATGATTTCGATAATTGCGGGCAGGTCGGACTCGACAGCCTGGCGGGTGATTTCAAATCGGGCCTGCGAGAGCAGGGTGCCGGCGCCATCCACGGTAAAGAGCTCCTGCAACAGCGCGCCGTCCTGGGCGTGGTTGAGCAGGTGCGCGCGGTGCACGCCGGCGTGTACTGCATTGGCGGCGGCGCGTAACCAGGCCGGCGCCTGCGGATTTGCCTGCAGCATCGCGCTGGTGTCTGCCAGGGACAGTTCGCGAGGCTGTGCGCCATGCGCGTCAGCGAGCGGTTCCGGGTTGCAAAATACGATGAGTTTTTCCGCCCCCAGCGCGGCGGCAACCTCGCCGGCGACATCGCTGCAGGTCAGGCTGAAGGCCGCTCCGCTGGGCGAATAACCCAGTGGTGACAGCAGCACGAGATTGCCCATGTCGAGCAGGCGGTTGATCGCACCGGTGTCGACCTTGCGTACCAGGCCGGCATGCTGCAGGTCGCAGCCGTCGATGACGCCGGCAGGCCTCGCGGTAATCACGTTGCCGCTTGCAACGCGCACCGGTTCGCCGTGGATCGGTGAATTGGCCAGGCCCATCGACAGCAATGTTTCCAGTTTTGTGCGCACCAGGCTGCATGCTTCAATTGCCAGTTCCAGCGTTGCGCTGTCGGTGATTCGTATCGAGCGCACGAATTGGCTTGCCACAGCGCGCTCGGCAAGTTTTTTGTCCAGTTGCGTGCGCACGCCGTGGACCAGTACCACGCGTACGCCGAGACTGTTAAGCAGCGCGATATCGTGGACGATACTGTGCAGTGCCGGGCTATCGATGGCATCACTGCCGAGCATGATCACAAAAGTTTTGCGCCGGTGCTGGATTACGTATGGAGCGGCCTCGCGCAGCCAGCGCACGAGCTTGTGCTGGGTGTCGGCGTCGGGCAGTTGCTCGGTGAATGTTGTGTCGTTGCTCATTGCGGTTACGTTGATTTCAGTGCAGGCAAAACTGGTCAATCAGGCTGGCCAGCAGTTTTACTGCCGGTTCGATCTGCCTGTGTTCAATATATTCATTCGGCTGGTGCGCGCAGTCGATTGAGCCCGGCCCCAGTACCACTGTCTGCAGTCCAAGCTCTTGCAGCAACGGTGCCTCGGTGGCGAAATTCGCGCTGCCAGCGCTGTAGCCTGTGAGTTTTTCGACACAGGCGACCAGCTCGCTTTCGCGCGGTTCGAGATAGGATTCCACACCGTCGAACAGCGGTACAAACTCGGCTTCAATATTGCTGCCCGCCAGCGAGTTGATGACGGATTGCCGGATTTCCTCACGCACAGCCTGGCTTTGCATACCGGGCAGCAGGCGCACGTCAAAACCCAGCTCGCAGTGCTGGCAAATCCGGTTCGGTGCATCTCCGCCGTGAATACTGGCGAGGTTCAGTGTCGGTACCGCCACTTCAAAAGCTGCATTCTGGTAGCGCAGGCCCCATTGTTCGCGCAGCGCCATTAGCGCACCCATGGCGGTGTGCATCGCATCGAGCGCACTGCGCCCGCGGGCGGGATTCGACGAATGCCCTGACTGGCCGCGCAGGCGGATCGATTCCATCAACACGCCTTTGTGCATATGCACCGGTTTCAGGTTGGTCGGCTCGCCGATCAGGGCGTAACGCGCGCGCAGGCTTTTTGCCTGCGCCAGTGCGCGTGCGCCGGACATGCTCGATTCCTCGTCGGCTGTAGCGAGCACGATCAGCGGTTGTTTGGGATTCTGCAGCTGTAGCGTATTGAGTGCCTGTATGACCACTGCGAAGAAACCTTTCATGTCGGTGCTGCCGAGTCCGTAAAAACGCGCGTCGCGCTCGACCAGCGTAAACGGGTCGGATCGCCATAGCGCCGCGTCGCAGGGCACCGTATCGGTGTGGCCTGCCAGCACCAGGCCGTGCGGGCCTTCGCCCAGCGTGGCAATCAGGTTGGCCTTGTCGCCCGGCAGTGCCTGGATCTCGATGGCAAATCCATACGGCGCAAGTACCTCGGCAAGCAACTCGACAACCGGCCGATTCGACATGTCCTGCGCAGTATCGGCGCTGGATATTGACGGCAGCTGCACCAGCCGCTCGAGCATGTCCCTGAAATCGAGTGTGTTCATGGTTGTTGGAGAAGTTTCTGCTCGGTTGCGTGCGACACAGTGGTTTGCAGGACATGGCACTGGCGACAGCACCTTTGCGGCCGGCTTGGCAAATCGCCTGCAGCGTATCAAGTAACGCCTATGCGGTAAACGCGTGCGGTGCCCTGTCTTTCGCGATTGCCAACTTTGCGGGCCGAACCGCCTGACAATTGTGCGAGCGCCTGACAAATGGTCGCTGAATAGCGCAGGCTGTGTGCTGTACAGACAGCCCAAGCTGAAAGGAGCTACACTTGGTACACGGTTGTTCGACCGGTCGCGGGGAAAAATACTTTGGACAATACGGCACAAAACTCGGCGCAAGCGGGCAATCGTGGAACGGCTGCACGCTCGCCATCCACGGCCGAACGCATGCTGACGCTGCGTACGCTGCTCGACGACCTGGTCCAGGCAGGGCTGCTTGCACAGGACGAGATGCTGCGCCTGACTTCGCTGCGCCGCAGCAAAGCCGAAAGTGAACAGCACCCCCTGAATTACATTGCTGCGCAGCAGTGCGAAAACCTGCAGTCGCCTGGCCACAAACTCGCGATGGCCGCATTGCTGCAGTGGCTGGGTGCCAATGCCGGCCAGCCTGTCATGCACATCGACCCGATGAAAATTGATGTGCGCGCCGTTACCGCGGTGATGTCGTTCGCCTTCGCCAGGCGTCACCAGATCCTGGCGCTGGAAGTCGACCAGGAGCGGGTGGTGATCGCCAGCGGGCAGCCCTTTATTTCCGTCTGGGAACAGGATCTTGCGCATGCTTTGAAAAAACGCATCGTGCGCGTGGTTGCCGACCCTGCTGATATCCAGCGCTACTGCGTGGAGTTTTACTCGCTGGTAAGCTCGGTTTCCGGCGCCGTAGGCGGCGGGCCGCAGGGCAATGTGATATCGAATTTCGAGCAAATGCTGGAACTGGGCAAGCTCAAGGATCCCGACGCCAACGACCAGCACATCGTCAATATCGTCGACTGGCTGCTGCAATACGCTTTCGACCAGCGCGCCAGCGATATTCACATTGAACCGCGCCGCGAGCAGGGCAATATCCGTTTTCGCATCGACGGTGTACTGTGCAACATATATGAGTTGCCGCCCGCAGTAATCAATGCGGTGACCAGCCGCCTCAAAATCCTGGCGCGCATGGACCTGGCCGAAAAGCGCAAGCCGCAGGACGGCCGCATCAAGACCATGAGCCCCGAAGGCAACGAAGTCGAGCTGCGGCTTGCGACCATGCCCACGGCTTTTGGCGAAAAGCTGGTAATGCGTATATTCGACCCGGACGTGCTGCTGCGCAGCTTTGAGGACCTGGGTCTTGTGGATGCGGATTACCAGCGCTGGCAGGAAATGACGCGCCGCCCCAACGGCATCCTGCTGGTCACCGGCCCGACCGGTTCGGGTAAAACCACCACGCTTTATTCAACCCTGAAACAGCTGGCCACCGAGCAGGTCAATGTCTGCACCATCGAAGACCCGATCGAGATGGTGGAACCTGCGTTCAATCAAATGCAGGTACAGAAAAAAATCGATCTCGACTTTGCCAGTGGCGTGCGTTCGCTGATGCGGCAGGACCCGGATATCATCATGATTGGCGAGATCCGCGACAGCGAAACTGCCGAGATGGCAGTGCAGGCAGCGCTGACCGGCCACCTGGTGATTTCAACTGTGCACACCAACGATGCGCCGAGCGCGGTTTCGCGTATGCTGGAACTGGGTGTGCCGGCCTACCTGATACGGGCAACCGTTGTCGGCATCATGGCGCAGCGCCTGGTGCGCACGCTGTGTGAGCACTGTAAACAACCCGCAACTATTGAAACCGAAGTCTGGCAGGAACTCACCCAGCCCTGGGATGTGGCCAAACCGGCGAAAGTCTTTCGTGCAGAAGGGTGCCTGGAATGCCGCAACAGCGGTTTTTATGGCAGGCAGGGCATCTATGAAATCCTGCCGCTGTCGCGCGCGTTGTTAAAACACGTGCGCGACGATTTTGACCTTGACGCGCTGCGCCAGCAGGGCATGCGCGAGGGCATGCATACGCTGCGGCTTTCCGGGGCGCAGAAGATCGCGGCTGGCTACACCACGGCAGAAGAAGTGCTCAGGGTCACGCCCGCATCAGAAAAATAACGCGCAGTGCTTGTCGCACAATTTTTGCGGAGCAAGGAGTAGACGCTGCTACAGCGCCGACAGCCAGCCATGGTTGTCTTCGGCATTACCCCACTGGATATCGTTAAGCGCCTGGCGCAGCTTCAAGGTAGTGGGCCCAACCTGGCCATTGCCGACGGTGATTTCATGGCCGTTGCGAATCAGGGTGCCAACCGATGTGAGTACCGCCGCGGTACCCGACAGTGCCGCTTCGCAGCCGGGTTGCACCACGCGATCGACCAGTTCGTCCACCGACAGTGCACGCTCCGATACCGTCATGCCCATTTCACGTGCAAGCGTAAGCAGAGAGTCGCGCGTAACGCCGTGCAGGAAGCTGCTGTCGAGGTTCTTTGTAACGATTTCATTGCCGTCGATGAGCAGGAAATTGGCCGCGCCGGTTTCCTGCACGTCGCCGTCCGGGCAAAACAGGATCTGGTCGGCCTGCCAGGTTTTCTTCGCCTGCAAGATCGGCCCCAGCGCGCTGGCATAGTTGCCACCACTTTTGATCATGCCCATATGCGGCGCACAGCGCATACCGTCCTCTTCGACCAGCAAGCGCAGGGTCGCATCGCCGCCGCTGAAATAGTTGCCGACCGGCGACAGTAAAATGTAGAGCACCGAGGTTTTGGACGGGGAAGCAGCCGCGCCGATCTGCGGATCGGTGCCGATATGCGTGGGGCGGATGTACATGGAGCCAGGCGGCTCGGGCGTCTGCCCGGCGAACTTGCGCATCACATCGACAATCATTTTTTCGGTGAGCGCGAGGTCCAGCGGCGGCAGTGCGAGCAGCTCTGAACTGTTGGCGAGGCGCGCGAGGTTGCGATCCATGCGGAACAGCCTGATAGAACCATCGGCGTGCTTGAAGGCCTTGAGGCCTTCGAAAACGGCGCTGGCATAGTGCAGGCCGTGCGCGCCGGCGTGGAAGCTCAGCGAATCGCTGGGCACGAATGTGCTGTCGCTCCAGCGCTCACCATCGTAGCGCGCGAGAGTCATTTCTGGCATGAAAACGCTGCCGAAGCCAGCCATGTTTACTTTTCCTTATCAAAAATTGGCCGACGAGCAGTGATCGCAGCGGCTATTGTTCGGTACCTGCTTTTTGAGGCACGATACATACAGTTTAATTGCTGGCGAACTTTAATGGAACGCGCCGGTGTGCACTTCTTGCCGAAATTCAACCAAACAATGAGGCGGCGGGATACTCTAGCAGTGGATGGGCTGGCCATCAGGTGTTGGAATCCAGGACACGCAGCGATATCAAATTGTGGCACGCCGTGCCGGGTGGTGAGGGATTTCACTTCCATGACCGTCCGGCGGCATGGACGCCGCCGGCGAGCGTACACGGATGTATTTACAGCGTGTCATGGAAGTGGAATGGCTTACTACCCGGCAGGTTTTCCATAAATTATCCGTTCTGCCAATTCAGGGTTTGGTTGAATTCCGGCAAGAAGAGCACACCGG
>JBATGO010000163.1:0-4214 GCA_049665845.1 Pseudomonadales bacterium
AACCAACCTCGTTCAAAAAAGTCATAGCATTTGTCCCATTGCGGCCCCTCACCGAACCCGTAGTGATCGAGGCGCACAAGAGTCTGGTCACCGTTCTTCCCAGAGGAATCCAGCCGGATTTCCACCCAGGTTGGCAATGGATCGACATTTAAATCCGCCGCAAACACAGGCATCGTCCACTCGAAATCAAGCGCGTGCCCGGGCAGGTATCGAAGTATCCTATTGTTACGCGGGCCTGCAACCTGACCGTCCGGTGTCAATCCGAAATCTATTTCATACAGACCCCCGACTCTTGGATCTACGTTCGATCCACTTCCCAGGAAACTCTTGATCCCCTCCGGCGATACCCACGATTGAAATATCTGGTCTGGCGTTCCTTGTACTCGTACTTGAAACGATATCGATCGGCCAGTCTTTGACTTGCCTTCGTAGCTGCCCTCAGGGTCAGCGCCCGCGACTGACGTAACCAAGACAGCGGCAATGTAAATGAGCGCACGAAGTGCTGGACCGAGTGCTCGTGCCGCTGTCAATCTGAGTGTAATCATGACTAGACCCCCGGATTGGTTATTCTGGCAAACATGATCGCATTTTCTGAAATAGTGTGAAAGTAGCGCGCAGACCCTCTTGACTCGACGTCGCTCCCGCCTCGGAAGCGTGCCGAAGGAATCTCCATAGCCTTCCTGATTAGGGGTAACCAATTTGTGCGCAGCAATTCTCTTTCGCTTTGATGATCAATCTCAGTCACATTGTCGCTTATCAAACGTCTGCGGCTTTTGGCCATTTAGGGCGGAGATGGTCGCGTATAATTTAGTACCCTCTAGTCGGTACGCGATCTCTTGCGGATAGTCATGGTCGGGATTTGAGAAAAGGACGTATGCGTTAGACGCGGCTGCTTCAACAAAGGTCGTTGGTGATTGACCGGCAGGGTATGCAGTATATGCTAGCGCGCCGTCCTGATTTGCCACAATGCGTAAGACCTCGTAGAACTTCACGGCGCCGTCGGAGACAACCACTCCAAAGCCAATGAGCGACCCATCTGGCTCTCTGACCCATACTTCTTTCGCGTTACCATCGGCAGATTCCCAACATCCGACGAGCCAATTCAAATCATTGGCCAATGTGATTTGAGTCTGTAAGAACAGCGATAGTCCGAACAACACTAGTGATACTCTCATTTGAATTTCCCATTCACAGAATTGACGACTATTCTTAACCCTATCCCTGATTAAGTCTTGAATTTTTCGGCCAGCGTACATGCAAATTCATATGCCGCACAATGCCCTCAGTCCATACATTGAATGCTATTGGTCGTGGCAGATGGAACCCGAGGTGCCCGAGTTGGATGCAATCCTGCCGGACGCCGCTCCGGAGTTTATTGTTCATTTTGGAAAAGCCCCACGGGCACTGAAGGCAGCTGGCGTCTGGAGGCAACAACCACAGTCGTTCTTGTACTGCGCCGCGAATCACTCGGTCCGATTACTCGTCGAAAATCCAATAGACCTTTTTGCGATTAGATTTCGCCCTTGGGGCGTCAAGCGGTTCAGCGATCGCTCAATGGCGGAAATTCTTGATAAAGAGGTGCTTCCCGATGAAGTCTTCGGCACTCTTGGTATTAAGCTCCGCGATGAAATCGCCGGTGCTATCGATGATGAGAGCCGAGTTAGTGCGGCAAATACCGTGTTGCAGCGTGCGTTGCGGGAACGCCCTGCTGAAAGCGATCGATTGGAGAAGTTACTCGTGTTGGTCAACGGTGGACAATCAAAGGCGCACGATATCGCGAAATCGCTTGGCATCAGTGACAGATCTTTCCGACGACTTTGGCACGACGTAGTTGGTATCGAGCCGCGTAAGTTCGCTTCTCTCATGAGATTCCACAGAGCTGTATCCATGATCGACGAAGGCCACGGGCTAGCCGCCGTTGCACAAGAGTGTGGTTATTCGGATCAACCGCATCTCGCCAGAAACATCAAGACGATTTCCGGGCTGCCGGCGTCGTTACTGCGAAAACGGCTCGGAACGGATGTCTATCAAAACCTGTACACAGATCGCCCATCGGCGCCTTGGCAATCCAGTCGCTAGTCACTCGTGCAATCCATCCGAATCGCTCAAAAATCCCGACGGCACACTGCAAAGATTCAATGCATCAGGTTGTACCCTTGGGTCACTACCCCCACACGTAGCCGGTTCTTGGTGGACAAGAGTATCGCCTCGCACATTTATTTCTAGCTGACTGCGAATGAGCGTTATGGGTTGCGGTCTCAACTGGTCGACGCAACACATTCAGCAAATTTTTCTGCAGGCGGATAATAACCCAAAGTCTTTCTGGGTCTCTCATTGAGTCGTCTCGCCACAGCATTGAGTCGATTCTGGTGAACATTCGACAGATCCATTCCTTTCGGGAAGTACTGTCTGAGTAACGCATTGGTGTTCTCGTTCGAGCCGCGCTGCCATGGGTGCTTTGGATCGCAGAAGTAAACGTTGATGTCGGTAGCCAGTGAGAATGTTTTGTGACCCGCCATCTCGCTGCCACGATCCCAGGTCAGCGATTTGTAGAGTTCGCGTGGGAGCTTCTGGGCGTGCCAGGTGAGTGCCTTGACTACCGTCTCAGTATCCTTCCTCGGTGACCGAACCAACATGGTGTAGCGCGTGTGGCGTTCGACCAGTGTGATGATCTGGCTTTCCTTCGTGCCGCACATCAGGTCGCCCTCCCAGTGGCCCGGCACTGCCCTGCCGGCCACCTCGGCCGGTCGCTTACTGATCGGCACAGCATCAACGATCTGGCCATGATCCGGGCCCTTCTGCGGATGGTGGCGCGAGCGGCGTAACGCGCGCGTTCGCCGCAGATACTCCAACAGCTCTTTCTTCAAGGCCCCGCGGGTCCGATATACAGGCTCTTGTAGATCGTCTCGTGTGACACCGGTACGCCTCGTCACCTGGGTACGTGCGCTCGAGCCAGCCAGCGATCTGTTCCGGCGCCCACTCGAGCTGCAACTTGCTGGCCACAATACGTGCCAGCGCACGGTTCTCAGCCAGTTTACAGGTCTTGGGGCGCTTCGCTCGTTCCCAGGCTGCCGCATCAGCAATATGTGCCCGGTAGTGTCGACGGCCTCGGTTACGGCGTATCTCTCGACTCACCGTCGATGGTGCCCGGCCTAGCGCTCCGGCAATCGATCGCATCGACCGGCCGGCTATCAAGCCACGGGAGATCTCCTCGCGCTCTGACATCGATAGCGAACGTGCCGATCGGCGTCGCTCTAAAGGCCGGATGCCACCCGTCTCTGAAAAGATCCTTTGAATCGACGAGTGACCCTGAATGCCAAAGTACCGGCCGAACTCGTTCATGGACTCGCTTTTCTGCCAGCGACCCCACATCTCCGACTTCTCAGACTGCGTGTAGTGGCGTCTTCTTCTCTGTCCCATCGGCAACAACCTCCTCTCTAGAGTGATAGAGTCTAGGTGTTGCAACGATCAATTGAGACCACAGCGCACACCGGTCAGTCGCCATTCACCTAAAGCAGCCGTTCGTGAGAGGCAAGTCTTGGGATCACCGTGAAAGCTCGTCGGGGAAGTTTCGCGAGAAGTGACGGAGTTTAAGCGTCAGAATCAAGGCTGCACCGGCCTTGGTGGAACTCCGGGCCAACTGGTTCGAAGCCACATGGTGCCTCGAAACGGTGTTAGTTATGACGCTAATTACAGCCTTTATTGTGTTAGTTACAATAGGTTTTTCTTATTTACAAACTTTTTTGTAAGTTCACAGAAACCACTGTCCCCTTAAGCGTTTACTCGACCGTGACGGACTTCGCCAGGTTTCTCGGCTGGTCGATGTCGGTGCCTTTAAGTACCGCGACGTGATAAGCGAGTAGCTGCAACGGCACGGTGTAGACAATCGGCGCGATCAGCCGGTCGGCGTGCGGCATTGCGATCACTTTCATGCCCGGTTCGTCTTTTATGCCGGATTGGCGGTCCGCGAACACGTACAGCTGGCCGCCGCGCGCGCGCACGACCTGCATGTTCGACTTCAACTTGTCGAGCAGATCGTTGTTCGGCGCGACTACGACCACCGGCATGTCTTCGTCGATCAGCGCCAGCGGGCCGTGCTTCAATTCTCCCGCTGCATAGGCCTCGGCGTGTATGTAGGAAATTTCCTTGAGCTTCAGCGCGCCTTCCATCGCGATCGGCCACATCGGTCCGCGTCCGAGGAACAGCGTGTGGTG
>JBATGO010000164.1:0-2332 GCA_049665845.1 Pseudomonadales bacterium
GCAAAAAAAAGGTGCCACCGGCAAACGCCGGGGCACCGTTGAAAAAGGCTCTTGTGAGGAGCCTGGCAATGTTCCTGCCGCGTCGTTCAGGACGCGTCGCGCAACGCTTCGCGGCCTTTGTCGCTATTTTCATCGAGCGCGACGCGAATGATCTCACCGGGGTCGAAGTCGTCGACGTTGATTACGTTCATCAGCCTGACGTCAAAGTCGAGCAGCTGCCGGTACTCGGTATCGCTGAGTACACCGCCAGCCTTGCCAGCTTCGATCAATGCCGTGCCCGAAAGTTTCGCTATTGTGCCAGCTTTTACCGCGCCGCCAAGCTTTCGGTACAGCTTTTCAACCGCAAAGCTCTCGAGGAACACGTCGTTGACCACGCCCAGCGGGTTGGTATCGAGCGGTTCGGCGAATACCCCGCTGGTCAATTCCTGTCGTGTCAGCGAGTCGCTGGTCATCAATTTGACGACTTTTTGCACGTTTGCGTCGCTGGGTGCCTCAAATCGCGCGCCGAACGGGAAGACCACGCGTTTCAACACTGCGGCCAGCGCGCGGTTTGGATAATTCTGCAGCACCTCCAGCATCGCGACCTGGTATTCGTGCAGCAGGTGATCCATCGCCCAGGTCACCAGCGGTAACTCTTCGGCGGGGCAGCCGCGGTTGTCGTAGTGCTTGAGCACCATACTGCCCAGGTACAGCGTGCTGAGCAGGTCGCCGAGGCGCGCTGACAGCATTTCCTTGAACTTCAGTTTCGACTGCAGCGTCAGCATGCTGGTGTCGGCAATCAGTGCGAAGGCGCTGCTGAGGCGATCGAGCTGGCGGAAATAATGCGCGACAGGTGTGTCGGCCGGTGCGTTGGCAAAACGAGCGCCGCTAAGGCCGAGCAGCAGGCTGCGCGAGAAATTGGTGAGTGCAAAGCCCACGTGGTCGAAGAACACGTCATCGAAGGCGGCGGTAGTCTCTTCGTTCACACCTTGGGCGGCCAGCTCCATTTCGCGCAGCACGTAAGGATGACTGCGCGTAGCGCCCTGGCCGAATATCATGAAGTTGCGCGTCATGATATTCGCGCCTTCAACCGTAATCGCGATCGGGATCGACGTGTAGCCATCCGCAATGTAGTTTCGCTCGCCCAGCATGACTGCCTTGCCACCGTGTATATCCATGGCGTCGATGGCGATTTGCCGCGCCATTTCCGTGCAATGATATTTAAGGATGGCCGACGGTACACTGGGCTTCTCGCCGAAGCCTAACGATTGTGCTGTGTGGAGGCGCGCGGCATTAATGATGTAGGTGTAACCGCAAATACGCGCCAGCGGTTTCTGGATACCTTCAAATTCCTTGATCGCCACACCGAACTGTTTACGCAGTGATGCGTAAGCGGTGGTGCCCATGGTCATGCTCTGGCCTGCAGCATTGCCGACACTGGGCAGCGTGACGCAACGTCCGACCGACAGGCAGTTGACCAGCATACGCCAGCCCTTGCCAGCGTTTTCCACGCCACCGATGATGTTATCGAGCGGGATGAACACGTCTTTGCCCACAATTGGGCCGTTCAGGAACGCTTCGCCAACCGGCAGGTGCCGACGACCGATTTCCACGCCTTTGGTATCGCGAGGTAACAACGCACAGGTAATCCCGTAGTCGTCGACATCGCCGATCAGGTGCTCCGGGTCTTCCAGCCGAAAGGCGAGACCGATCAGGGTGGCTAACGGCGCCAGCGTGATGTAACGTTTTTCGAAATTCAGTTTGATGCCCAACACTTCCTTGCCGTCGTATTTGCCTTTACACACCACGCCGACATCAGGCAGTGAGGTGGCATCGGATCCGGCATGCGGACCGGTTAGCGCGAAACAGGGCAGATCCTGGCCTTTAGCGAGACGCGGCAGGTAATAGTCGCGTTGCTCCTGCGTACCGTACTTGATCAGCAGTTCGCCGGGCCCCAGCGAGTTGGGCACCGCGATGTAATTGCCGATACACTGGCCTGCATTGGAGATGCGCGTAATGACCTCGGTTTGGGCTACGGCGCTGAGGTCGAGTCCACCGTAGGCTTTGGGTATAATCATGCCGAGAAAACCTTTTTCATGAATGAAATCGGTGATCTCCGGTGGAATGACTTTCCAGTTGTGGTTGATGTTCCAGCGGTCCGCCATGCGGCACAGCTCGTTCACCGGCCCGTCAAGGAAGGCCTGTTCCTCGGCGCTGAGCGTGGGTAGCGGATTGGCCAGTAGCTTGCTCCAGTTGGGCTGGCCGGAAAATAACTCGCCATCCCACCAGACGGTACCGGCATCAATAGCTTCCTGTTCGGTTTCGGAAAGCTCGGGCAAAACCCCCTTGAACC
>JBATGO010000165.1:0-2412 GCA_049665845.1 Pseudomonadales bacterium
TGCGGCGCGCTGCAGCATCAACAGCCATCATGGCAGCGCAACAATGCGCTCAAGCCCGAGCGTCTCGGGAAAACCGCTGGCGATATTCATGGCCTGTATGGCCTGGCCAGCGGCACCCTTGGTCAAGTTATCTTCGGCGGCCAGGATGCAGAGCATATTGGAATGCTCGAGGGGTTCTACGCTGAGCTGGCAAATATTGCTGCTGCGCACCGCGCGGATTTCAGGGTAAACACCAGCCGGCAGTACATCCACAAAAGGTTCATCCGCGTAGCGCTTTTCATATAACGCCTGCCAGTCGGTAGCACACAGTGCCGCGCGCGGCTTCGCATACAGCGTCGCGTGTATACCGCGAATGACCGGCAACAAATGGGGCACAAATGTCAGCTTGACCGGCTCAGCTGCCGCGTCAGAGAGGCCTTGCTCGATCTCGGGCAGGTGCCTGTGCCCGGCAACGGCATAGGCTTTGAAATTCTCACTCAACTCGGCGAACAGGTTGCCTATGTTCGCCTGCCGTCCGGCACCGCTCACGCCCGAGACTGCGTTGGCGACGAGGCTGGCCGGATCGACCAGGCCCTGTTCGAGCAGCGGCAGGAAACCGAGCTGCACCGCGGTCGGGTAACAGCCCGGACAGGCGATCAGCCGCGCACGCTTGATGCGCTCGCGCGCCACCTCAGGCAAGCCGTACACGGCCTGCCCGAGCAATTGCGGCGCAGCATGCCTCGTGCCGTACCAATGCTCCCAGGTAGCGCAATCGCGCAAGCGAAAATCGGCCGACAGGTCGATAACCGTGCAGCCGGCATTCAATAGGGCTTCCGCCATGTCCATCGCCACCGCATGTGGTGTGGCGAAAAAAACCAGTTCACAGCTTGCAGCCAGGCGCTGTATATCCGGCGTTTCGTAGGCTAGCGCGGTGTGCCCGCGCAGGTTTGGCCAGACCGCATCAAGCCGGGTGCCCGCCTCGGCGCGCGAAGTAACCATGCACAGTTCGACCCGTTCGTGACCGAGCAGCAGGCGCAGCAGCTCTACGCCGGTGTAGCCGGTAGCGCCGACGACACCAACTCGCAGTTTGCCTGCTGTGGCCTGCCCGACAGGGCCGGAAGATTGCACCTGGATAAATCTCTCTGGTTATTCGCGAGGCCCGGCTTCAGCCACAAGGTCGGCGGCATCCGGATCGCGATCGGAATCAATTACGCAAGCAAAGAATGATAAGATTCCGACTGCCGAAAACATAGTACATTCTGCGCAAAGCACGGCGCGACGGGCGATAAATAAAGGCGAATATGCTCTGGCTCAAGGCGTTTCACATAATTTTTGTCGTGTGCTGGTTCGCGGGTATTTTCTATCTTCCGCGCCTGTTTGTTTACCATGCGATGAGCGAGCATGCCGAAACCCGCGCGCAGCTCTCTGTTATGGAACGCAAACTGTACCGCTTCATCAGCCCTTTCGCAGTGCTTGCGATCGGCTTTGGCCTGGCATTGACTGCGGCCAATCCCGGCTATTACTTCAGCGCGCCGTGGATGTGGCTGAAACTGTTGTTCGTGTTGCTGCTGGTCGGCTATCACCTGCAATGCGGTCGCTATATCCGCGAACTGGAAAATGATGCCAGCGCACGCACGCACGTTTTCTACCGCTGGTTCAACGAGGCGCCGGTCATTGCACTGTTCGCCATTGTGATTCTGGCCGTAGTAAAACCGTTGTGATGGCGAGCGACTTCCAATGAACCAGAACGCACAGCAAGGCCCGCTGGTATCGACGTCGGCACTGGCGAAAAAACTCGATTTGCCGGCGAGATCCGTGTTCGAACTGCTGGTAGAAAAAGGCTGGATCGAGCGCGTCAACAAACACTGGAAACTGACCGGCAAAGGCCAGTTCGAAGGTGGCGATTACGTTAACAGCAAAAAATATGGCGAGTTCATTGGCTGGCCCGAGGCGGTACTGGAGCACACTATATTTGCCGAGCTGTTTGACCGACCGCTGCGCACGCGCATCATCGGCCGCGAACTCGACATTTCCGCGCATCGATTCAATGCACTGCTCGCCGAACTGGGCTGGCAACAGCGCCATCACCGCGGCTGGATACTTACTGCGGCGGGTCGCGAACAGGGCGGGCTGGAACGCGAGGACGAAGAGTCGGGCGTGCCCTACACGCTTTGGCCTCGCACGATTCTCGATGATGCACGGCTTGCGACAAATCTCGACGCGCTGCAACGACCACTGCGGGGCCTGCAGAGTCGTGCGGAGCTGACAGATCGGGCTGCGCAGCCAGCGACCGAAGCGTCGGCCAGCAGCGACGAACCACAGCTGCTGGAACTGGCGCTGGATTTTGAAGCCGGTAATGATGCGCAAGATGGCTGTGCGCTGCGCGCAATGGACGGCCACCTTCTCGAGCACCCGGAAGACACCGCTCTGGAC
>JBATGO010000166.1:0-7209 GCA_049665845.1 Pseudomonadales bacterium
ACCTGGTACAACACCCGCACGCAAAACTGCATGCTGTCCAATCACAAGGGTAAAGAGGTGGCTGTCGTAACAGCCAACGTAATAGCGCTTGGTATGCTCTACGGCTGGATTGAAGTTATCGAGCGTGAAAAGAAAAAACCGCTTTTTGAGCGCGTACTGGATTCTTTCGGTACACAGGCACAGGAGCGCAGCAAACCTGCCAGCGCGGCAAATTACGGCAGCAAACACTAGGGACAAACCCGTGCAACAATACGGAAAAACGCGGAAAAACACGGAAAAACACCTGGCCACTGAAACTGGAAAATGATCATGAGCACTCAACCCGCCACCGACCCATCAGCAGAATCGCGTCGCAAAAAGCGTCACGAGCTGCGCAAACCAATTCCGGTTGTCGACACGCTTTCGGGCGATGCGATTGGAACACTGGCAAATATCACTGTCGGCGGCATGCTGATCGTTGGCAATAAACCGATGGACGCCAATCGTATTTACCAGATAGAACTGCAGTTTCCCGGCGAGGTTGCCGGGGTGACCTCGGTAAGCGTTGGTATCGACTGCCTGTGGGTAAACCTGGAGCAGGGCATGGCCTGGTCCGGGTGCGAGATCATCGATGCGGACGAGGGCGCCATTGCCATTATCGAACAACTGATAATCGAATACAGTACCGATTCCTGAACTTGTGATCTTCTTTCAGCGCGGCCAAAGGCGCGCTATCGTGGGTCCTTTGTAACAGCCGTGGCTGAATTCCCTGGCCGCAAATCCTGCCACTTCAAACCTGCCCGGTCACGACCAGCAGCCCGCGCAACTCCATACTCCCAACGGGTCCGTGCCTTGTGGTTATAATCCGCCTCCCTGAAATCCGGACACCAGCTGGGAGTGTCGGCATTGGACCAAAAACCATTCCGTATTGCGCTTTGTGACACACGCGAAGCGCTGCAGGCTGCGCGCGACGAAGTGCGAGCCAGGCACCATCAATTTACCGCAAGCGCTCTGTCGCTGGACCTGACCAGGGGCAAGCCGTCGACGGCACAGCTGGACCTCTCCAACGCCCTGCTGGGCGCACAACAAAGTCACGATTCACGCGGCACCGATTTGCGCAACTATGGCGGGCTCGATGGCTTGCCCGCCGCGAAATCGCTCGCTGCAGAATTGTTGGGCCTCGCTGCCGACACCGCGCAAGCGCGGGTTTTTGTCGGGGGCAACAGCAGCCTTTCCCTGATGCACTACGCCGTGATGTTTGCAAACTTCCTGGGACTGGACGCAACACCCTGGTTCACTGCACAAAACGACAGTGGCGAGCGCAGCAAATTTTTGTGCCCGAGCCCTGGCTACGATCGGCACTTTGCCGTGTGCGAACAGTTTGGTATCGAAATGCTGCCTGTCGAACTCACCGGGCATGGCCCGGATATGGACCAGGTGGAAGCGGCTGTCCTTGATCCCGCAGTAAAAGGTATCTGGTGTGTGCCCCGCTTTTCAAATCCCACCGGTGAAGTCTACGCTCAGGAAACCGTCCAACGCCTGGCCGCGCTGCCCAACATCGCCGCCGACAATTTCCTGGTATTGTGGGACAACGCCTATGCGCTGCATGCATTCAAGCCAGCCGCGAAAACGCTGGCGAGCATTGAAAGCGAGGCTGAAAAAGCCGGCACTTTAAGCCGCATCATCCAGTTCGGTTCGACGTCAAAAATGACTTTCGCAGGCGCAGGTCTCAGCTATATGGCATCCAGCGAAAGCACCGTCGCGGCGTTCAACGCTCATTTTGCCAAAACATCGATTGGCCCCGACAAGATCAACCAGCAGAGGCATATTGATTTTTTACGCGACCGCAGCACCACCGAAGCGCACATGCAAAAACATGCCGGCATTCTCGCCCCAAAATTTGAAGCGGTGCTTGAAGCACTGGAAAGCTGCCTGCGTGATTGCGGTATGGGTGACTGGAGCCAGCCGGAGGGCGGCTATTTTATCTCCTTCGATACGCGCCCCGGGCTGGCAAGGAAGGTGATCGCGCTGGCGGCCGAAGCAGGCGTCAAATTAACACCCGCCGGCGCAACCTTTCCTTATGGACGCGACCCCGAGGACAAGAACATTCGCCTCGCGCCGAGCTTCCCGCCGCTGGAAGAGGTACAGCGCGCCGTGTCTGTGTTCATTACCTGCGTACAGCTGGCCAGCCTCGAACAGGCGCTGGAGAACTGAGACGCAACGGTTCGATTCAGGATAAAAGTAGCTGCCCGCGCAACGAATTCGGTAACGCTTCGGTGATTTCTACCGCAGCGAAGTCGCCGATACAGGTCGCCGGCGCGCGGAAATTTACCACGCGATTGTTTTCCGTACGCCCCTGCAGTTCCCCGGGATCTTTTTTCGAATAACCGCTAACCAGAACCCGCTGTTGGCTGCCGACCATATTGCGGCTGATTTGTTGGGCCTGCTGGTTAATGCGCTGCTGCAGCAGGGCCAGGCGCTGTTTCTTTACTTCTGCTGCCGTATCGTCATGCAAATTTGCGGCAGGCGTGCCCGGACGTGCGCTGTAAATAAAGCTGAATGACATGTCGTAGTTGATCTCGGCAATCAAGTCCATGGTCGCCGTGAAATCGACGTCAGTTTCGCCGGGAAAACCGACAATAAAATCCGACGATATCGAGATGTTCGGCCGCAGCTTGCGCAACTGCCGGATTTTTGATTTGTATTCCAGCACTGTATGGTTACGTTTCATCGCAGCCAGAATACGGTCGGAGCCGCTCTGCACCGGTAAATGCAAATGGTCGACGAGTTCCGGGACCTCAGCGTAGACTGCGATCAGATCGTCGGAAAATTCTACCGGATGCGAAGTCGTGTAACGGATGCGCTGCACGCCATCGATCGCTGCAACATAGACCAGCAACTCGGCGAAATCGATGATGTCACCCAGGTGGTTGCGCCCCCGGTAGGCGTTGACGTTTTGCCCGAGCAGGTTCACCTCCCTGACGCCGCGCGATGCGAGGCTGGCGACTTCTGCCAGTACGTCATCAAAGGGGCGACTGACTTCCTCGCCGCGCGTATACGGCACCACGCAAAACGTGCAGTACTTGCTGCAACCTTCCATCACCGAGACAAAGGCGGATGGCCCGCTGACGCTCGGCTCCGGCAAGCGGTCGAATTTCTCTATTTCAGGAAAGGACACGTCGACCACGACCGGCGCGTTGCCTCTTTTGCGGTCGAGCATTTCAGGCAGCCTGTGCAGGGTTTGCGGCCCGAAAACCAGGTCAACGTAGGGCGCACGCTCGGCAATCGCAGCGCCCTCCTGGCTCGCCACGCAGCCGCCCACGCCAATCACCAGGCCTGGATTCTGCAGCTTCAGCACTCGCCAGCGCCCAAGCTGGTGGAACACCTTTTCCTGTGCCTTTTCGCGGATTGAGCAGGTATTGAGCAGCAATACATCCGCCTGGGCAGCGTCTTCGGTCAGTTCCAGCCCATGACTTTCGCGCAGCAAATCCGCCATGCGCGCCGAGTCATACTCGTTCATCTGGCAGCCATGGGTCTGGATAAACAGCTTGCGGGCATTGGACCCGACATTTGGCACGGCTCTGGTCATGGGCTGGATGGCATCGTTGCGGAATGGGACAGGGGGAAAAAAGGCGCGCAAGTATACCAAAAGCACAGCGCCAAAAGGGTCTTGACGGGCCTGCGTCGTGGTATCATGCAGGCCTGCCCTCGCAAACCAAAGATCCAATCCAGGCCCCCAGCCGGTATCGCGCGCGCTGGTACATGGCCCACCCGGAGCAGTAACCAACACTATGTCCGAACCCGTCTACAAGGTCATTTTCCTCAACCAGAACGAGGTTTACGAAGTGTACGCCCGCCAGGTGTACCAGAGTGAAATGTACGGCTTTATTGAGATCGAGGAACTCGTGTTCGGTGAGCGCTCGCAGATGATCGTCGACCCCAGCGAAGAGAAGCTCAAAAACGAATTCGCTTCGGTTTCACGCAGCTATATCCCGCTGCATGCGCTGATCCGGATTGACGAGGTCGAGAAAGAAGGGATCGCAAAAATCAGCGAGAGCAAGGGCGAAAATGTCACTCGGCTCTTTCCGCAACGCAGCAAGATTCCGCATGGCAACCTTGAGCAGGACTAAAATCGGGCGCATGCCGATTATTCCGAATTGCACCACACTGGTGCATGAGCAGTTTTGCAGCCAACGGTCGAGTTGGTTATGCTTAAGCTATATCGGTTAGGTGAGCCCGCTACTCCTTGATGGTCCAGTCCCTCCCCCTGCCCCGAGCTGACGCCCGGGGACTCGCAACGCCCCGGTGGTGCGACCTCCCGTTCCCCGCGAAAGGCTTCTGCCGCGCCTCCAGGGCCTGCACAGCCATAGCGAAGGTCGCCGTCGCGCAGCGTTGAAAAACCAGCCGCTATCAAGCCAACTCGTACTCGAGCCCAATGACTCGCAACGCCTCGCCAATCTCTGTGGCCAGTTCGATGAGCACCTGCGCCATATCGAGGAGCGGCTTGGGGTCAGGATCCGCAACCGCAGCAACCAGTTCCAGTTCGATGGCAGCGTCGAAGCTGCGCATACAGCGGCAACACTGATCAGCGCGCTTTACGAAGAAACCGCCAGCGGTGAACTGACGCCCGAATCGATACACCTGCACCTGCAGCAAGCGGGGCTTGCGCACCTGCTCGCACAATCTGAACGCCGCCGGGCGTCAAGCCAGGCAGACGACCAGCGCGCGGCACAGCCCGAATCGATAGGCGGCATCCAGACACGGCGCAAGTTCGTGCGCCCCCGAGGCCTTAACCAGATCAGTTATATCGATGCGATCCGCGGCAACGACATCAATTTCGGGATTGGCCCGGCAGGAACCGGCAAAACATGGCTCGCAGTAGCTGCCGCCGTGGAAGCACTGGAAAACCATCGCGTTGAACGAATCCTGCTGGTAAGACCCGCGGTGGAGGCCGGCGAAAAGCTGGGCTTCCTGCCCGGCGACCTGACGCAAAAAATCGATCCGTACCTGCGCCCGCTGTATGACGCACTGTATGAAATGATGGGCGTGGAACAGGTCGGCAAAAAAATTGAAAAAAATATCATTGAAGTAGCGCCGCTCGCCTTTATGCGCGGCCGCACCCTGAGCAACAGTTTTATCATCCTCGACGAAAGCCAGAACACGACACGCGAGCAAATGAAAATGTTCCTGACGCGCATCGGTTTCGGCTCGACTGCAGTTATTACCGGTGATGACACCCAGATCGATCTGCCCAGCCGACAGCAGTCCGGCCTGTTACACGCGCAAAAGGTGCTTGCCGGCGTGAAAGGTATAACCTTCACACATTTCAAACCCGGTGATGTGGTCCGCCATCCGCTGGTGCAACGCATTGTTGAGGCCTACGCCGACCAGGATGCAGAAATATCAAACTCCGGAAAATCATCCCGGGCTAACGACGACCCGCCGGACTGCTAGCGCGCCCGCATCGCCGACAATCCTGCACCCATGTTACAGGTCGATATCATCCAGCGTACGCCACTGCCGGCAACGATAGGCGAACAACAGCTGGTTGACTGGGCGAGACTGGCTTATACGGAAGAGAGCGAGCAACCGGTTGAAGTATCGGTTGCCGTGGTCGATGAAAACGAAATTCGCAGCCTGAATCTCGCCTACAGGAAACAGGACAAGGCTACCAATGTCCTGGCATTCCCTGCCGGCGAGTCTCCTTCGGCGCAGACGCAACACCTTGGCGATATCGTGATGTGTGTCGAAGTAATTGGCCGCGAAGCGCAAGCGCAAGGCAAAACGGTCGAAGCGCATTGGGCACACCTCGTGGTACACGGCATGCTGCATCTGCAGGGCTACGATCATGCGTTGCAGGATGATGCATTGCTAATGGAAAATACTGAAATAGATTTACTCGCAAAGATTGGTATAACCAACCCTTACACGCCAATAAATACCCACTGACTATTATATCGACCATGAATAATACTTCCGGCCAGAACAATGGCGACGGCGAACCTCCGGGGATCTGGCGGCGTTTCAAAAGCCTGTTTTCTTCAAAACCTCAAACGACCGAAGATGTCGTGGCGATGGTAGGCGCGGCAACGCGGGACGAAATCATCGATGTCGATGCCAAGCGAATCATCGAAGGGGCCCTTGAAGTTGCCGAAAAACAGGCGCGGGACATTATGGTACCTCGCACACAAATGACCCTGCTGAAAGCAGCGGACTCATTTGCGGATAACCTCGATAAAATAATCAAATCCGGTCACTCGCGCTATCCAGTCGTCGGGGAAACTGTCGATGATGTGCTCGGTCTGCTGCTGACCAAGGACCTGCTCGGCCTGATAACCAGTGGTGATGTCGCTGAGACCGCAGCGGACAACGCGCTGATCGCCGATGATGGCGGCAGCCAGCAGAACATACTGAACCTGTTGCGCCCACCGGTGTTTGTGCCGGAAAGCAAACGCCTCAACGTGCTGTTACGACAGTTTCGCGAAGACCGCAGCCATATGGCGCTTGTCATTGACGAATACGGCTCGCTGGCGGGACTGGTTACCATCGAGGACGTGCTCGAGGAAATCGTCGGCGAAATCGAGGACGAGCATGACAGTTACAATAACAAGAATATCAGGAAAATTTCCGAGACCCAATTTGTTGTCAGCGCACTGACGCCCATCGAAGAATTTTGCGAGTTCTTTGCCACCGAGCTGGATTCAGAAGAGTTTGATACGCTCGGCGGCCTGGTGACCTTTAAATTCGGCCACCTGCCAAAACGCAATGAGTCTGTGGCGATAGGCGACTTCACGTTCCATGTCATGCAAGCCGATAGCAGGCGCCTGCGCATGTTGCGCGTTACGCAAAACCGGGGCGAACAAAACCCAAGCCAGGCCACGGTTGCCTGAATGCGTTAACCGTTTCCACGCCGGCACCACATTCGCGCCGGCATCGCACTGCATACAAGATAAATAGCGCGTTATGAATTACGCAAGGGTATTCTACGCACTGCTTGCCGGTGCGTTCATTACGCTATCGCTTGCCCCTTTTGACGTATGGGCACTTGCGTTGCTCGCTGCAGCGCTGCTGTTCCATGTGCTGCAAAACGCTACAGCCCGCACAGCGTCGCTGTATATATTCCTGTTTAGCCTCGCGCTGTTTGGTAGCGGCGCATCCTGGGTCTACGTTAGCATTCATGAATTTGGCTTCGTCGCCAAACCGCTGGCGATTCTCCTGACCGCGCTGTTC